>NZ_AMXB01000034.1:0-55609 GCF_000310125.2 Thauera sp. 27 | reverse complement strand
GGCGGTCGTCGCGCCCGCGCCCCGCAAGTCACGGGCAAGTAAGGCCGCCGCCGAGCCGGCCGCCGCCCCCGTGGCCGCGCCTGCAAGTCCGGAGCCCGTCGCGCCGAAGCCGCGCAAGACGCGCGCGAAGAAGGCGGTCGCCGAACCCGCTGCCGCGCCTGCAGCCGAAGCGTTAGAATCCGCGCCCCCGACTGCGGCCCCGGCGCGACGTGCCGCCCGCAAGACCACCACCAAGGGCACCGACCGTGGCTAAAGCACCTGAGAACACCCCCACCAAGCTGATCTACGGCTTCCACGCCGTCTCCGCCAAGCTGCGCCACGCGCCCGATGCGGTGCTCGAGGTCTATCTGTCGGCCGACCGCAAGGATGCGCGTGTGCGCAAGTTCCTTGCCCAGGTCGAGGCCGCCGGCGTGCGCATCAGCCAGGCCGAGGGCGACAAGCTCGATGGCTTGGTCGGCACCCGCCGCCACCAGGGCGTGGTGGCCAAGGTGGACGCCACCCGGCGCGACATCAAGCTCGCCGACGTGCTCGACAGCCTGGAGGAGAACGCGCTCATCCTGGTGCTCGACGGTGTGCAGGACCCGCATAACCTCGGCGCCTGCCTGCGCGTGGCCGATGCTGCCGGGGCGCATGCGGTGGTGGCGCCCAAGGATCGCGCGGTGGGGCTGAACGCCACCGCGGTCAAGGTCGCCAGCGGTGCGGCCGACACCGTTCCCTACATCACCGTCACCAACCTCGCGCGTGCCCTGCGCGAGATGCAGGAGGCCGGCGTGTGGGTGGTCGGTGCCGCCGGCGAGGCCGACAAGACGCTCTACGACATCGACCAGAAGGTGCCGGTCGCCTGGGTGCTCGGCGCCGAAGGCGACGGCCTGCGCCGGCTCACCCGCGACACCTGCGACGAGCTCGCGCGCATCCCGATGCATGGCAGCGTCGAGAGCCTGAACGTCTCGGTGGCGAGCGGCATCTGTCTGTTCGAGGCCCGCCGCCAGCGCGGCTGAGGCCGCGTCAGGCGAGCGCGACCCACACCTCGTCGCCGCGCACCCTGACGTGGTGCGCGCGCACCGAGTGCTCGGGGGCCTCCAGGCATTCGCCGGTGCGCAGGTCGAAGTGGTTCTTGTACAGCGGCGAGGCGACGACGATGTGCTCGCCGAGGTTGCCGACCAGGCCGCGCGACAGCACGCTCGCGCCCGAGCGTGGGTCGATGTTGTCGATGGCATGGACGCCGCTGTCGCCGATGCGGAAAACGGCGACGTGGCGCTCATCGACGAGCGCGCACACGCCGGTGCCGGGCAGGATGTCGCCGAGCTTGCACACGGCGGTCCAGTTCAGTTCTTCGCTGCTCATGGGGGCTGTCCTCGCGGGGCTCATGCTTCCACCTCGGCGTTCTCGATTGCGGGGCGTTCCTCGGCGCGCGCCGGGCGGATCTGTCCGCGCTCCTCGACGAAGACGATGCGCTGATCGGCACGCGGATCGTTGACGAAGGTGCGGAAGCGCTTGCGCACAGCCGGGTCGGTGATCGCCGTCTTCCATTCGCACTGGTAGGTGTCGACCACGTGCTGCATCTGGCGCTCGAGCTCGTCGCCGATGCCCAGCGAGTCGTCGATCAGTACGGCCTTCAGGTAGTCGAGGCCACCCTCCAGGTTGTCGCGCCAGGTACTGGTGCGCTGCAGGCGGTCGGCCGTGCGCACGTAGAACATCAGGAAGCGGTCGATCAGGCGCACCAGGGCGGCCTTGTCGAGGTCGGAGGCGATCAGCTCGGCATGGCGCGGCTTCATGCCGCCGTTGCCGCACACGTAGAGGTTCCAGCCGCGCTCGGTGGCGATGATGCCCACGTCCTTGCCCTGGGCCTCGGCGCATTCGCGCGTGCAGCCCGAGACGCCGAACTTGATCTTGTGCGGCGCGCGCAGCCCCTTGTAGCGGTTCTCCAGTTCGATCGCCAGCCCCACGGAGTCATCCACGCCGTAGCGGCACCAGGTGCTGCCGACGCAGCTTTTCACCGTCCGCAGCGACTTGCCGTAGGCATGGCCGGACTCGAAGCCGGCGGCGATCAGTTCTTCCCAGATCGCTGGCAACTGCTCGACGCGGGCGCCGAACAGGTCCACCCGCTGGCCACCGGTGATCTTGGTGTACAGGCCGTACTTCTTCGCCACCTGGCCGACTGCGATCAGCCCCTCTGGCGTGACCTCGCCACCGGGCATGCGCGGCACCACCGAATAGGTACCGTCCTTCTGGATGTTGCCGAGGAAGTAGTCGTTGCTGTCCTGCAGGCTGGCAAGCTCGCCCTTGAGCACGAAGTCGTTCCAGCACGAGGCGAAGATCGACGCCGCCGTCGGTTTGCAGATGTCGCAGCCCAGGCCCTGGCCGTGGCGCGCGAGCAGGTCCTCGAAACTCCTGATTTCGCCGACGCGGATCAGGTGGTAGAGCTCCTGGCGCGAGTAGGGGAAGTGCTCGCACAGGTGGTTGTTCACCGACAGGCCGAGGCGGGCCATCTCGGCCTTCATGACCTGGGTGACCAGCGGCACGCAGCCGCCACAGGTGGCGCCGGCCTTGGTGCAGGCCTTGATCTCGCCGATGGTGGTTGCGCCTTCGCCGACCGCCGCGCAGATCTGGCCCTTGCTCACGTTGTTGCAGGAGCAGATCTGCGCGCTGTCGGGCAGGGCGTCGGCGCCGAGACCGGGTTTGGCCTTGCCGTCGCTGGCGGGCAGGATCAGAAACTCGGGGTCGGCCGGCAGCGCGATGCTGTTCAGTGCCATCTGCAGCAAGGTGCCGTACTCGTCGGCGTTGCCGACCAGCACTGCGCCGAGCAGGTGCTTGCCGTCGGCGCTGACGACGATCTTCTTGTAGACCTGCTTGCATTCGTCGGCGTAACGGAAGCTGCGGCAGCCCGACGTCCTGCCGTGGGCGTCGCCGATGCTGGCCACATCCACGCCCATCAGCTTGAGCTTGGTGCTCATGTCCGCACCGCCGAAGGCGGCCTGGGCGTCACCTGCCAGCTGGCGGGCGGCGATGCGCGCCATCTCGTAGCCCGGGGCCACCAGGCCGAAGGTCTGGTCGCGCCAGGCCGCGCACTCGCCGATGGCGAGGATCGCCGCATCGCTGGTGCGGCAGTGGTCGTCGATCGCGATGCCGCCACGGGCGCCGACGGCCAGTGCGTTCTGGCGCGCGAGCTCGTCGCGCGGACGGATGCCGGCGGAGAACACGATCATGTCGGTCTCCAGGTGGGTACCGTCGGCAAACACCATGCGGTGGCGGGCGCTGCGGCCGTCGGTGATCTCGACCGTGTTGCGCTCGGTGTGCACCTGCACGCCCAGGGCCTCGATCTTGTTGCGCAGGATGCGGCCGCCTTCGTCGTCCACCTGCACCGCCATCAGGCGGGGCGCGAATTCGACGACGTGGGTCTCGAGGCCGAGGTCGCGCAGCGCCTTGGCGCACTCCAGGCCGAGCAGGCCGCCGCCCACCACGACGCCCTTGCGCGAGATCGCGCCAGCCGCCTTCATCGCCTCGAGGTCCTCGATGGTGCGATAGACGAAGCACTGGTCGCGCTCGCTGCCCTTGACCGGTGGCACGAAGGGATAGGACCCCGTGGCCAGCACCAGCTTGTCGTAGGGCAGGGTGACGCCGTCCTGCGTCGTCACCGTGCGTGCGCGGCGGTCGATCGCCGCCGCGCGGCTGCCCAGCCGAAGCGTGAAGCCTGCCTCGGCGAAGAAGCCGGGGGCGACCAGCGAGAGGTCTTCCGCCGTCTTGCCGGCGAAGAATTCGGAGAGGTGCACACGGTCGTAGGCGACCCGCGGCTCCTCGCACAGTACGGTGACTTCCGCACCGGGGATCTGCAGTTGCCGGAGTTCCTCGAGGAACTTGTGGCCGACCATGCCATGGCCAACGAGAACGATCTTCATGCTGGTATCACTCATTCGGCCCCGCGTTGGGCCTGGCGATACCTGGGCACGGGGTGAGTCCGGCTCAAGCATGACGGCCTCCGCGGGACGCGGTTCGACATCGGATGGAAATGGCCGGCGACATACGTATTCGTATCCGCCGGCCCCCACCTGCGTTGGCGGAGGCAAGCCCTGTTCGCATCCTTGCGTGCTGGGCTGGTTTGCAATAAGCACGGACCGTGCCATGCACTTCAACGCCTTGAAAGCCCCGGATTGACTGGATCTGCCGCGATGGCAGATGCGCCTGGCGCACTGTGTTGGTGCGCCTGTCACCAAGCTGGTGCACCGTGCCGGGCGGCGAAGGGGGCGTGAAGGGTGGAGCGAAGGGGCAGGCTCAATACCGCGGCACGAGCCAGCGCACAGGTGTCGCGAGATGGCGGGCATGTGGCTAGAATCTGGCCCTCTCGACTTCGAGGTGCCCGCGCTTTGTGCGGGAGAATCGGGAAGGCGGTGCCAATCCGCCGCGCGCCCAGCGCCGTGAAGGGGATTGTCCGGGCAAGGTTCGCCCAGCCACTGGTCGTCAGGATCGGGAAGGCGTCCGGACGAGATGATCCGCAGCCGGAAGACCGGCCTCGAAGTGTTTCCTGCAGCCGTCTGGTCGGCGGCTGCCCACTGCTCGTCGACAAGGGGACTACTTCATGAGCAGCCAGACCCAGGTGCATTGCGCACCGCCGCAGGACACCCGTTTCCAGGCCAACCCTCGGTTCAGCAGCGCCGAGCGCGACGCGGTGTATCGCGCCATCCATACCCGCCGTGACGTACGCGGCGAGTTCCTCCCCGACCCGATCCCGGACGATGTGCTGGCGCGCGTGCTCACGGCCGCCCATCACGCGCCCTCGGTCGGCTTCATGCAGCCGTGGGATTTCATCGTCGTGCGCGCGCGCGCGGTGCGCGCGAAGATCCATGCCGATTTCCTCGCCGCCCATGCCGAGGCCGAGCAGATGTTCGAGGAGGGCAAGCGCGCCACCTACCGCAATCTCAAGCTCGAGGGCATCCTCGAGTCGCCGGTCAATATCTGCATCACCTGCGATCGCAGCCGTCACGGCCCGGTGGTGATCGGCCGCACCCACATCGGCGCCATGGACGTCTACAGCGCCGTGTGTGCAGTGCAGAACCTGTGGCTCGCGGCACGGGCCGAGAACCTCGGCGTAGGCTGGGTGAGCATCCTGCACCCGCCGGCGCTGCGTGAGGCGCTCGGCATTCCGCCCGAGATCGTGCCCATCGCCTACCTGTGCATCGGCTACGTCCGCGACTTCCATGCCCGCCCCGAACTGGAGGCGGCCGGCTGGCTCAGGCGCGTGCCCTTGCCCGAACTGCTGCATTTCGATGGCTGGCAGGGCAGGGCAGATGCCGCGGGTGAGCGCTTGGTCGAGGCGATTGACCAGGTCGTGCCGATTCTGCGTTGATCTGCATCAAAACCGGCGCCAGTGGCGGAAGAATCATGATATTCGCCAGTTCGCGCTGGTGATCGCGTCGATGGCGGGGTCGCGATCCTGCGGATCCCGCCGGCTGCTGTCACCGGGATGATGGCCCCTGAGCCGGCAAACAAGCCGGTTCAGCCACCATCATTCAAGAGGAGACACATCATGCAGTGGACCGACCCCGCTTATTGCGACATCCGTCTCGGCTTCGAAGTCACCGCCTACGTCTACGTACGCTGAAAGTCCGGCCGCCCGGCCTGCCTGCGGGCGGCCGGCCGGCGCCTGCCCGGAGCGGATGCCCGCATGAACGACTCAGCCGTCAGCCCGCCTGCCGCGGGCGAGCGCTACGCGCTCAACCCGATGTATCTCTTCCGCTGGGAGCCCACTCAGGACGCTCATGTCCTGCTCTACCCGGAAGGCATCGTCAAGCTCAACCAGACCGCCGGCGACATCATCGAGCGCTGCGACGGCAAACGCACCGTCGCCGAACTCGTCGCCGAGCTGCAGCAGCGCTACCCGGGCGACGAGGAACGCGTGGCCGAGGGCGTCTACAAATTCCTGGAGGTGTTCCGTGCCAAAGGATGGATCCGTCGTCAGGCTTGATGGGCAGGGCAAGCCCCTGTGGCTGGTGCTCGAGCTCACCTACCGCTGTCCGCTGAAGTGTCCGTGGTGCAGCAATCCGGTCGATTACGCCCGCGACGAGACCGCAGAGCTGTCCACCGCCGAGTGGAAGCGCGTGCTGCGCGAAGGCCGCGAACTGGGCGCGCTGCAGCTCGGTTTTACCGGTGGCGAGCCCCTGCTGCGCGACGACCTCGAGGAACTGGTCGCCGATGCGCGCGCACTGGGCTACTACACCAACCTGATCACCTCGGGTGTCGGCCTGAGCGAGGCGCGCCTCAGCGCGCTCAAGGCCGCCGGCCTCAACCAGATCCAGCTTTCGCTGCAGTCGAGCGAGCGCGAACTCACCGACACCCTGGTTGGTGCGCGGGCGCACGACCTCAAGGTGAAGGTCGCGCACATGATCAAGGCGCATGGCTTCCCGATGGTGCTCAATGTGCCGGTGTTCCGCCAGAACATCGGCCAGGTTGAGGACATCCTGCGCCTGGCCGAGGAAATCGGCGTCGATTACCTCGAGTTTGCCAACATCCAGTACTACAACTGGGCGATGGTCAATCGCGACGAACTGCTGCCGACGCGCGAGCAACTGCAGGCCGCCGAACGTGCGGTCCAGGCCGCGCGCGAACGTCTTGGCGACCGCATGACGATCTACTTCGTCATCCCCGACTATTACGAGGGCCGCCCCAAGGCGTGCATGAACGGCTGGGGCTCGATCCACCTCACCATTGCGCCCGACGGTGTTGCCATGCCCTGCCAGGAGGCGCGCGTCATCGAGGGGCTGGAATTTCCCAGCATCCGCGACAAGAGCCTGGCGTGGCTGTGGAACGAGTCGCCGACCTTCCGGAAATTTCGCGGCGACGAGTGGATGAGCCCGACCTGCCGCAGCTGCGACGAGAAGGAGAAGGACTTCGGCGGCTGCCGCTGCCAGGCCTTCCTGCTCACCGGCGACGCAGCAAACACCGACCCCGCCTGTTCGCGCTCGCCGCACCACCACCTGATTGCCGAGGCGATCGCCAAGGCGCACGCACCCGGGCGCAGGATCCAGCCGCTCGTGCTGCGCAACGATCGCAACTCGCGCCTGCTCGGCGAAGGCAGCGGCACGGGCGGAGGTTGTGGCGCTGCGGGGCGCGCGGACCTTGCCGTTGCCGTCGTGGAGCCGTCCGATGTCTGACCTGCTGCTGCGTGTGTTTGACTCCTCGGTGGTGACGGTGGCGTATGGCGTCGTGCTCACTGCAGTGCTGACGCTACTGCTGCGCGTGTCGGGCTAGGCGGATGACGATGGAGATCCTGTTCGAGACGGTGGCGCGCTGGCTGCATGTGCTTGGCGCACTGGTGTGGGTCGGACACAACTACGCCACCGCGGTCACGCGCGCGCGCTACGTCCCGCTCACCGCCGCCGACCTGTCCGACCCGGACAGCCCGCGCCAGCGTGCGCTCATGCAGCGCGAGCACGGCACCTTCCGCCATGGCTCGCTGGTGGTGCTGGGAACCGGCCTGGCGATCCTGTGGGAGCGCGGCTGGTTGTTCGATGCACTCAGCCTGCAGGGCAGCCTGGCGCCGCTCGGGCTGGGCGTCTGGCTGGGGGTGATCATGGTGTGCAACCTGTGGTTCGTCTTGTGGCCGCACCAGAAGCGCGTACTCGGCTTCGTCCCCGCGCCGCTGGACGAGCGCTTGCGCTGCTCCCGCGTTACCTTCCTGTCGGCACGGGTCAACACCATGCTGTCGATCCCGGTGGTCTTCCTGATGGGGGCTGGAACGCATGGGATCGCGCTCTTCTCCTGACCCGCAGCTGTCGACATCAGTGTCCGGGCGCGTCCCCACCGGCCTTGCGGCCTGGCGTACGCGGCCCGGGTTCAGTTTTTCCGCGGCGGCGGGACCGCTGCCCACGGCGGTTGCGGACGAGGTGGCCGAGGCCTGCCGGCCGGGGCCGGGATCGATCCTGAGCCTGCCCTTCACCACATCGGCCTATCGCAGCCTGCAGGCCGAGACCGAAGCATGCCTGCGCCGGCTGCTGGCGATCCCGGATGAGTTCGTGGTCCTGTTCATGGCGGGCGGTGCGAGCACGCAGTTCGCCCTGGTGCCCATGAACCTGTACGGCGCAGACACTGGAGCGCGGGCAGTCTATATCGACAGTGGGCACTGGTCGCGGCGGGCCATTGCCGAGGCGCGGCGCCACTGCCCGGTGCATGTGTTCGCGTTGGCGGCGCTGACGGCGGCGTGGGGGTGCGGTGGCGTGCCTGAGACTGCGGCTGCGCAGGCGCGTGTCGGCATGTCCGTTCTGGAGGACGCGGTTGGCTACCGCCCCGCCTACGTCCATGTCACGCCCAATGAGACTGCCGACGGCCTGCAGTTCGCCCGGCTCCCGGTTACGCAGGCGCCGCTGGTGGCCGATCTCACGTCCGAACTGCTCACCCGCGCGATCGACTGGCAGCGGCTCGACGTCGGCTATGCAGGAACGCAGAAGACGATCGGCACACCGGGGCTCACCCTGGTGATCATCCGCCGTTCCCTGCTCGGACATGCCCGAGCAGGTACGCCGCGGGTCATGGACTACGGCGCCCAGGCCGAGGCGGAGTCCCGCCTGTGTACGCCGCCGGTGCTGCCGGTCTTCGTCGCCCACCGCATGTTGCACTGGATCGAGGCGGCCGGCGGCGTGGCGGCCATGGCGGTCCGGCTCGCGCACCGCCATGCCTTGGTGACCGCGGCCATGGCCGCCGGTGAGGGTGTCGGTCTCTATCGCTGGAGCGCGCCCAGCGCCTGGCGCTCGCAGGTCAATCCCTGCTTCCAGCTGCCCGACGAGGAGACCGCCCGGCGCTTCTTCGCGGCTGCGGACGCGACGGATTTGCACGACCTGGGTGGCCATCCCGAACGCGGCGGTGTACGCCTGAGCCTCTATAACGGACTCGCCGACGACGCGGTGGCGGCGCTCGCAGGCCTGCTGAGCGGCTTCGCCTGCAGCGAGGCTGGCCGGTGCCACCAGGCACCTTGAGTGACGCGTGGATGACGCTTCCGGCCCTGAGTCCACGCGCTTTGCGCACACGCTGGTCGCTACTGCGGCTGGCGCGTCATGGGGTTGAGCCGGCCGAGTTGGTTGCGCGCGCCGACGGCGTCGTGCATGGCCGAGGCATGACTGCGTCCGTGGTCGAGGTGATGGGGTTGCGGTTCGGTTCGCCGCTGCTGCTCGCGGCCGGCTTCGACCGTCATGGCGTGCTGCTGGAGAATGCCTCGCGACTCGGTCTGGGCGCCGTCGAAACGGGGAGCCTGCGGACATCGTCAGCCTGTCCGTCGCCCCGTGTGCGGGTGGCTGCGGCGCGCCGGCATGTGGCAGCGGGCGGCGGCCGGATGGGTGTCTGCCTGCATGGTCTGAGTCTGCTCGTACCGCGTCTTGAAGGGAGGGGCGACACCAGGCGCGGAGGGTACGCGCTGGAACGGCTGCAAGCCCTTTTTGCAGCCTGCCATGCCACGGCCGACTATGTCGTGCTGAACCCGGGGCGCAGTGGCGCCACCCCAGCCCAGTGCGTCGAGTTGCTGGCCGCACTGGCCAAGGTACGCGACCGCCTGGCGCGTCCCATCCGCCTCGCCCTCGTGGCCAAGCTGCCTGCGCCCTGGCTGGCTGCTGCGGGGGGCGTGCGCTGGGCACACCATATGATCGACGCGGGTGCGGATGGCCTTCTGCTGTCGGCTGAAGGGGATTCGATGCCAGCGGCGCTTCGCATCGCCAGGGTCGCTGCGGAAGTGGGCGAGCGCACGGCCCTGATCAGCGTGGGGGGTGTCGGCTCGGTGCGCGAGGCGGCTGCGCGTCTGGCTGCGGGAGCCGACCTGGTGCAGGTGCATCGCGCCCTGATCGCTGCGCCGCGACGGGCGCTGTCCCTGAGCCTGGGCATCGCCGGTCTGGGTGTGCGGCGGGGGCGTCGGCAGGGCGCCTGTACGGGGGCTTGCGCGCAAGGCTGAGGTCGGCGGCGGCTGTCGCGTGCGGGTATGGCCGGGCGTGACGCGTGCATTGCACGGTTGTTGCTTGTAGTCTCTCCGCCTTCTGGCCTGCCAACAGCCCTTTGCTGGAACCGCTCATGAACTCGACGCTTGCCTTCCTCGCCGCTGCCCGACAGTGCGAGATCCACGACCTCGAACACCTTGCCCGCAGTTGCGACCTCGTCCAGGCCGTGAGCGAACTCGTGCATCGGCTGCAGGGCGAGCGTGGTGCTTCCAACCTGTTCCTGGCTTCCGGTGGCGAGGTGTTCGTCTCCCAGCGCGAAGCCTGCGTTGCCCTCAGCGCACAAGCAGAGGCTGCACTGCGCAGCTGGCTCGCTCAGGTCGAGGGCGGTCAGGATGCGCCCATCGTGGCGGTGCCCGGTGGTGCAAGGCTGTTCACGCGGATTGCGGTGGCGCTGCATGCGCTCGACGGCTTGGCCGAACTGCGCGCGGAGGTCGCTGCCCGGCGCTGCAAGGCCGCAGATGCCACGCTGCGTTTCAACCGCATGGTTGCAGCCTTGCTGGCGCTCGTGTTCGAGGCGGCCGATGTCGCGGCCGATCCGGCAGTGTCACGCTTGCTGGTGGCGCTGTTCAACCTCATGCAAGGCAAGGAGCATGCTGGTCAGGAGCGTGCAGCCGGCGCCGCGGCGTTCGCGGCGGGTGCGGCGGCTGCGAGCACGGCGGCCGCTGGCGGCCAGGACCTGCTCCACCTGATCGATGCCCAGGAGGCCTGCTTCGAGCGCTTCGAGGCCTTCTGTCCGACTGAACTGCTCGGCACCTGGGCCCAGGCCAAGGCCGCGATGCCGATGGGCGAACTCGAACGCATGCGGCGCAGGTTGCTGGCTGCCGCCCAGGGCGCGGTGCTCGATCCCGCGCAGGCACAGGCCTGGTTCGCCTGCTGCTCGCAGCGCCTGGAGCTGATTCGTGACACCGAGGCGGCGCTTGCGCAGGGCTTGCGCGCCGCCTGCCTGCAGCGCATCGCCGCCTTGCAGGCCGATCCGGACGATCCGCAAAGCCTGTTGCGCGCACTCGCAGCGCAGCCCGAGCCGGTGTCGCCGAGCGGTGTGCTGCCCATGGAGGATGGGGTGGAGGCCCTCGGGCCGCGCCTGCGGCGTTCGATTGTAGATGCCTTGCATGCGCAGGCGCAGCGTCTGCAAGCGATGAACGACGAGCTGGCTGCGGTGCGTACTGCGCTCGACGAGCGCAAGCTCATCGAGCGCGCCAAGGGGGAGCTGATGCGGCACCAGGGCCTGGCCGAGGATGAGGCCTATCGCCTGCTGCGCCGGACCGCGATGAACCAGGGGCGGCGCCTGGTAGATGTGGCCCAGGCCGTGCTGGCGATGTCCGACCTGCTTCCGCCGCGCAGCTGAACCTGCGTGTTGCGTAAGGCGTCCGGCCTGCAGGGGTACTCGTGGTGCGCAACGCACTGCGGCTGTGCGCCATGTCCATCTGTTGCACTGCAGCAGTGCGTGGATGTATGACTCGGCACTCCAGTAGTATTGCTTCAAGTCCATGATTTAAAAAAGATAGGGGCCTTATTCAAGAGCTGGCACGAGTCCTGCAATAGCTTGATCGAGGCGAAACCAAAGGCGGTTCGAGACTCAAGGCGCAGCCCGGCGGCTGTCGCATCCCGGACAAAGGCGTCCATCCATTGCCAATACCAATTGGGCAGGGATGGGCGCCTTGTTGCTTTCAGTGGTTCATAGTCAGGAGTCGATCATGGGCAGCAAGACAATCAAGCAGGCAGCGGTCAGTCGTCGTCACTTCATCCGCGGTGCCATGGCGCTCGGCGGCGCAGCGATGATGGGCGGACTGTGGACAGGTACGGCGCGGGCTGCGGGGGGCGCGCTCGAGACAAAGAAGGCCAAGCTCGGCTTCATCGCGCTCACCGACGCCGCGCCGCTCTTCGTCGCCGACGAGAAGGGCTTCTTCGCCAAGCACGGCATGACCGAGGTCGAGGTGCTCAAGCAGTCGTCCTGGGGCACCACGCGCGACAACCTGGTGCTGGGCTCGCAGCGCAACGGCATCGACGGCGCCCACATCCTCACCCCCATGCCCTACCTGATCAGCAGCGGGGCGATGACGGCCAACAACGTGCAGGTGCCGATGTACATCCTCGCCCGCCTGAACCTGGCCGGGCAGTGCATCTCGGTGGGCAACGAGTACAAGGATCTCAAGGTCGGCACCGACACCACCGCGTTCAAGGACGCGCTCGCCGCCAAGCGCGCCAGCGGCAAGGCGGTCAATGCGGCGATGACCTTCCCCGGCGGCACCCACGACATGTGGATCCGCTACTGGCTGGCCGCCGGCGGCATCGACCCCACGCGCGACATCTCGACCATCGTCGTGCCGCCGGCGCAGATGGTGGCCAACATGAAGGTCGGCAGCATGGACACCTTCTGCGTGTGCGAGCCATGGAACCGCCAGCTCATCAACCAGGGCATCGGCTACACCGCCAACACCACCGGCGAGTTGTGGCACAACCACCCCGAGAAGGCCTTCGCCATGCGCGCCGATTATGTCGACGCACATCCGAACTCGACCAAGGCGCTGATCAAGGCGGTGATGGAGGCGCAGATGTTCTGCGAAGACCCGGCCAACCGCGAGGAAGTGGCGCGCATCTGTGCCAAGCGGCGCTGGATCAACGCCCCCTTCGAGGACATCGTCGACCGCATGCGCGGCGACTTCGATTACGGCACCGGTCGCGTGGTCGAGAACAGCCCGCAGCAGATGCGTTACTGGAAGGACCAGGCCTCCTACCCCTTCCAGAGCCACGACCTGTGGTTCCTCACCGAGAACATCCGCTGGGGCTACCTGCCGCGCGACTTCGACATGAAGGCCTGGGTGGGCAAGGTGAACCGCGAGGACCTGTGGCGCCAGGCCGCGCAGGAGCTGGGCGTGGCGGCGAGCGACATTCCGGCCTCGACCTCGCGCGGGCTGGAAACCTTCTTCGACGGCAAGGTGTTCGATCCCGAGAACCCGATGGCCTACCTCGACAGCCTCGCCATCAAGACCGTGCGCAGCTGAGACCGAACCGACCGGGCCTGGACACAGGCCTGACATCCACAGGAGCCCGTCATGGACAACACCCATTCCATCGCCGCCCCGGCGCCGGCCAGCGCGCCGCCCTCCATGCTGCGCGTGCGCGCCGGTGCGGCCTACAGCCACTTCATGAACCACGTCCTGCCGCCGCTGGTCGTCATCGGCCTGCTGTGCGCGGTGTGGGAGCTGCTGTGCTCGCGCCCCGGCGCGGCGCTGCCCGCGCCCAGCCAGGTGGTCAGCGAGACCTGGGAGCTCATCACCCAGCCCTTCTTCGACAACGGCGGCAATGACGTCGGCCTGGCCTGGCAGATCCTCGCCAGCCTCGAGCGCGTGGCCTACGGTTACCTGCTCGCGGTAGTAGCCGGGGTGAGCCTGGGCGTGCTGGTGGGGCAATCGACCTGGGCGCTGCGCGGGCTCGATCCCCTGTTCCAGGTGCTGCGCACGGTGCCGCCGCTGGCCTGGCTGCCGATCTCGCTGGCCGGCTTCCAGGACAGCAACCCCTCGGCCATCTTCGTGATCTTCATCACCGCGATCTGGCCGATCATCATCAACACCTCGGTGGGCATCAGGAACATCCCCGAGGACTACCGCAACGTCGCCCGCGTCATCCGCCTCAATGGCGTCGAGTACTTCTGGAAGATCATGCTGCCGGCGGCCGCGCCCTACATCTTTTCCGGGCTGCGCATCGGGGTCGGCCTGTCCTGGCTGGCGATCATCGCCGCCGAGATGCTGATCGGCGGCGTGGGCATCGGCTTCTTCATCTGGGATGCGTGGAACTCGTCGCTGGTCAGCGACATCATCCTCGCCCTCGTCTATGTCGGCATCGTCGGCTTCCTGCTCGACCGCATGGTCGCCTGGGTCGGCAAGCGCGTCACCCGTGGCACCAGTCCCGCTTAAGGAGCATATGATCATGAGCCAGCCCTATCTCAGCATCTCCCGCGTCGACATGGACTTCAGCCGTGGCGGCGTCACCAACCCAGTCCTCCGGGACGTCAATCTCGACGTCCAGCGCGGCGAGTACATTTCGCTGATCGGCCATTCCGGCTGCGGCAAGTCGACCGTGCTCAACATCGTCGCCGGCCTGCTGCGCGCCACCTCGGGTGGCGTCATCGTCGATGGCCGCGAGGTCAACTCGCCGGGGCCGGACCGCGCCCTGGTGTTCCAGAACCACTCGCTGCTGCCCTGGCTGACGGTGTATCAGAACGTCGAGATCGCGGTGCAGAAGATCTTCAAGGGCAAGCGCAGCGCGGCCGAGCAGCGCGACTGGATCCTGCACAACCTCGACATGGTGAGCATGAGCCACGCGCTCGACCGCCTGCCCGCGGAGATCTCCGGCGGCATGAAGCAGCGCGTGGGCATTGCCCGTGCGCTGGCGATGGAGCCCAAGGTGCTGCTGCTGGACGAACCTTTCGGCGCGCTCGATGCCCTCACCCGCGCCCACCTCCAGGACGAAGTCATGCGCATCCAGTCCGAGCTGCAGAACACGGTGATGATGATCACCCATGATGTGGACGAGGCGGTGCTGCTGTCCGACCGTATCGTGATGATGACCAACGGCCCCTCGGCCACCATCGGCCAGGTGCTCGACATCGACCTGCCGCGCCCGCGCGACCGCCTGGCGCTTGCCGATGATCCACGCTACACCCACTACCGCCACGAGGTGCTGAGCTTCCTCTACGAGAAGCAGCGCAAGGTCGAGCCCATTGCCAACGCCCGTGCGCGCGGGGCGGCGGGCACCCGCGAGGCGGCGGCCCTGCGGGCCTGAGCGGAGCAAGGCCATGGAGAAGATCAAGCTTGTCCTGGTTGGGAACGGCATGGCCGGGGTGCGCACGCTCGAGGAGTTGCTCAAGCTCGCCCCCGAGCTCTATGACATCACGGTGTTTGGCGCCGAGCCGCAGGGCAATTACAACCGCATCCTGCTGTCACCGGTGCTTGCAGGTGAGATGGACCTGCCCGAGATCATGCTCAACGACCTTGACTGGTACCGCGACCGGGGCGTGACGCTGCATGCGGGCAAGCGGGTGGTGAAGATCGACCGCGTCGGGCGCAAGGTGGTCGCCGAGGACGGCACCGAGGCGCGCTACGACCGCCTGCTGCTGGCCACCGGCTCGACGCCCTTCATTCCGCCGATTCCGGGCAGCGCGCTGCCGGGGGTGCTCGGCTACCGCGACATCGCCGATACCGAGGCGATGATCGCGGCGGCCGGCCGCTACCGCCATGCGGTGGTGATCGGTGCCGGCGTGCTTGGCCTCGAGGCCGCCAACGGCCTGATGCGGCGCGGCATGGCGGTGACCGTCGTGCACAAGGGCGACTGGATCATGGAGCGCCAACTCGACAAGGCCGCTGCCGACATGCTCCAGGCCGAGCTCGAGGCCCGCGGCATGAAGTTCCTGCTCGCATGCCAGACCGAGGCGCTGTTGCCTGCCGCCCAGGATGGCGGCGAGGGGGGGCGTGTCGGCGCGCTACGCCTTGCCGACGGGGCGGAGATCCCTGCCGACCTGGTCGTGATCGCAGCCGGCATCCGCCCCAATGTCGCGCTCGCCGAAGCTGCCGGCCTGTACTGCGGCAGCGGTCCGGTGCGTGGTATCCACGTGTCGGACACCTTGCAGACCGTCACCGACCCGCGCATCTACGCGGTGGGCGAGTGTGTCGCCCATAGTGGCGTGGCCTATGGCCTGGTTGCACCGTTGTTCGAGCAGGCTCGGGTGTGTGCCAGCCATCTCGCCAATGTGGGTGTCGGCCGTTACACCGGCTCGGTGACCTCCACCAAGCTCAAGGTGACCGGTATCGATGTGTTCTCCGCGGGCGACTTCAGCGGCGGCGAAGGGACCGAGGAGATCGTGCTGCGCGATCGCCAGGGGGGTGTCTACAAGCGAGTCGTGCTTCGCAACGACCGTATTGTCGGTTCGGTGCTGTATGGCGATACGGCGGATGGCGCCTGGCACTTCCAGCTCATGAAGGATGGTGAGGACGTCAGTGCGTTCCGCGATCATCTGCTGTTCGGACGTCCTGTTGCCGCTGCTATGGCGTAGCCCGGACCGCGGTGAATGCACCGTTGTTGTGCGCGATGACGCTTGGCGATGCCCCGAAGTCGTGCGCAAGCCGTGGTCAATGAAACCGTCAAGCTATTGAAAAGCATCTGTTTTATATTTGGCACGATGCTTGCTTTATGTGTTTGAAACAGCGTCTGGCCCGCCATCGAGGGCGGGCCTTCGGGCAACGGAGTCATGCGCTGGGGTTTATTGCGCCAAAGCGGCGCGTGATCAAGAACTCTGGAGCCCGAAATGGATAAGAAGTCCTTCCTGCAGGCCGGCCATACGCCGACCCTCATTGCCGCATTCCTGTACTTCGACCTCGCCTTCATGGTGTGGGTGTTGCTTGGCCCGCTGGCGGTGGGCATCTCGGCCGACCTTGGCTTGTCCCACTCCGAGAAGGGCCTGATGGTGGCGACGCCGGTGCTGGCCGGGGCGCTGCTGCGCATCGTCATGGGCGTGGCGGTTGATCGCCTGTCGCCGAAGAAGGCGGCGATCATCGGCCAGATCATCGTCATCGCCGCGCTTGCCTATGCCTGGGTCGCAGGCGTTCATTCCTTTGCCGAGGTGCTGGTGCTGGGCATCTTCCTCGGCGTCGCCGGTGCATCGTTTGCTGCCGCGCTGCCGCTGGCTTCGCGCTGGTATCCGCCCGAGCACCAGGGCACGGCGATGGGCATCGCCGGGGCGGGCAACTCCGGCACCGCCTTTGCTGCGCTGTTCGCCCCCGGCCTGGCGATGGCCTTCGGCTGGCACAACGTCTTCGGCATTGCGCTGATCCCGCTGGTGATCGTGCTCGTCGCCTTCTGCTTCATGGCCAAGGACGCGCCGGACGCGCCGCCGCCCAAGACCTTCGCCGAGTACCTGAAGGTGCTCAAGGACAAGGATGCGTGGTGGTTCATGTTCTTCTATGCCGTCACTTTCGGTGGTTTTGTCGGCCTCGCGTCCTCGCTGGTGATCTACTTCAATACCCAGTATGGGCTGGACCCGAAGATGGCGGGCTTCTTCACCGCAGGCTGCGTGTTTGCCGGTTCGCTGGTGCGACCGATTGGCGGCAACGTGGCGGATCGCATCGGCGGGGTCAAGTCGCTCAGCGTGATGTACGTGTTTGCGGCGATCTTCCTTGCCATCGTCAGCATCGGCCTGCCCGAGGCATGGATGGCGCTGGTGGTGTTCGTGTGTGCGATGCTGGCGCTGGGCATGGGCAACGGTGCGGTGTTCCAGCTCGTGCCGCAGCGCTTCCGGCGCGAGATCGGCGTCATGACCGGCCTGGTCGGAATGGCGGGCGGTGTCGGCGGCTTCTACCTGGCGTCATCCCTCGGCTACTCGAAGCAGGTCACCGGCAGCTACCAGATCGGTTTCCTGGTGTTCGCCGCGCTTGCCGTGTTCGCACTGATCGGCCTGACTGCAGTGAAGACGCGCTGGCGCACCACCTGGGGTGCGGCGCACCTGACCTCGGCAAAGATCTGAGCCCGGCCCGTCCGCCAGATCCGTAACGGAGGCATCGTGCACACGCTCAATGCAATCACACAACCCGCCGTGGCGGGCAGCGTGTCGCCGCAGGCACGTGCTGGGTCCGCCCTGCGGGTCAGCCTGGGCCACGCCAGCGCGCAGGGGCCGCGCCCGCGCAACGAGGATTTCGTCGGCGCTGCCACGCCCGAAGGCGAGGAGCTCGAGGTCAAGGGCATGCTGCTGGCCGTGGCCGACGGTGTCGGCGGTCATGCCCATGGCCGCGAGGCCGCCGAGCAGACGGTGCGCAGCCTGCTCGCCGACTACTTTTCGACGCCGCAGACCTGGAGCGTCGACAAGTCGGTCGATACCGTGCTCGGTGCGGTCAATCGCTGGCTGCTCGGCCAGTCGGCGAAGGCGCGCGAGTATGCCGGCATGGCAACCACGCTGACGGCGGTGGTGCTGCGCGGTCGGCGCTATCACGTCGCCCACGTGGGCGATTCGCGCGCCTACCGCTGGCGGGCGGGCGAACTGCTGCGCCTGACCGAGGACCACACCTGGGCGCACCCCGAGTTCGACAACGTGCTGCGCCGTGCGATCGGTCTGGAGGCACGCCTGCTGGTCGACCACGACGATGGCGAGCTGGCTGCCGGCGACCGCTTCGTGCTGGCGACAGATGGCGTATGGACCACGCTCGGCGATGCCGGCATCGCCGCCGTACTGCAGGCGCAGCCGGATGCCCAACGGGCTGCCGATGCGCTTGCCCAGGGTGCGCTGCGCCGCGGTGCCACCGACAACGCCACTGCGCTGGTGGCCAATGTCGACGCGCTGCCTGCCGACAACCTGCGCGACCGCCTCGCCGACAGTCACCGCCTGCCCTTGCCGCCGCGGCTCAAGCCAGGGCAGGCGATCGACGGCCTGCGTGTGGAAGAGGTGCTGCACGAATCGCGCGTGACGCTGCTCTACCGGGTCACGCGCTTGAGCAGCGGTGAGGCCCTGGTGCTGAAGACGCTGCGCCCGGAGGCGGACGACGACGAGGCGGTGAGCGCTCTGGTGCGCGAGGAGTGGCTGGCCCGCCGTGTCCCGGGCAAGGGCTTTCCGCGCGTGTGCGACCATGCGCGTGCGCACCTGTACTACCTGATGAGCTGGCATGAGGGCGAAACGCTGAAGGCCAGCCTTGCCCGTGGGCACCGCTATGAGGCGCATGAACTGGTCGGCATCGGTCGTGCCTTGCTGCGCAGGTTGGCGGTGCTGCACCGGCTCGGCATCGTGCACCGCGATATCAAGCCCGACAATGTCCATATCGACCGCAGTGGCGAGTTGCGCCTGCTCGACCTCGGTGTGGCCGCGACCGACGCCGAGGACCTGGCCGAGATCAACAACCCGGGCACTCCGTCCTACATGGCGCCCGAACTGTTTGCCGGCGCTCAGGCAAGCGAGTCTTCCGATCTCTACGCCTGCGGTGTCACGCTCTACGAGCTGCTGACGCGAAAGTACCCCTATGGCGAGGTGGAGCCTTTCCAGCACCCGCGCTTTGCCGCCCCGGTACCGCCGACGCGTTACCGCCCCGACACCCCCGAGTGGCTCGAGAGCGTCTTGCTGAAGGCCTGCGCGCGCGAGGCGCAGGATCGCTTCGAGACCGCCGAGGAGTTTCTGCTCGCACTCGAACGCGGTGCGAGCCGTCCGCTTGCCACCCGCCGCCGCGTGCCCTTGCTCGAGCGCAACCCGCGCCTGGCGCTGAAGATCGTCGCCGCGCTATCGCTCGCACTCAACGTCGTGCTGCTGTACCTGCTCAGCCGCCACTAGAACACAAGGCTCCATCATGACTTCCGATCTGCCAGCGAAGACCACAGCCCCGTCGCCATCCCCATCTCCGATGCAGACCCGTGCGACCTGTCCCTATTGTGGCGTCGGCTGCGGTGTGCTGATCGAGCACGACGGCGAACGCATCACCGGCGTGCGCGGGGACCCCGCGCATCCGGCCAACTTCGGCCGCCTGTGCACCAAGGGTTCGACCCTGCACCTCACTGCACGGCCGCAGACACGGCTGCTGTACCCGGAGCTGCGGCGCACGCGCGGCGAGCCACGCCAGCGCGTGGGCTGGGATGAGGCCATCGCCACCGCGGCGAACCGTTTTGCCGAGGTCATCAACACCCATGGCCCGGACGCAGTGGCCTTCTACATCTCCGGCCAGTTGCTGACCGAGGACTACTACGTCTTCAACAAGGCGATGAAGGGCCTGATCGGCAGCAACAACGTCGATACCAACTCGCGGCTGTGCATGTCGAGTGCGGTCGCTGCCTACAAGCAGACCCTGGGCGCGGATGCCCCGCCCTGCGCCTACGAGGACTTCGACCACGCCGACTGCATCCTGATCGCCGGCGCCAATCCGGCCTACGCCCATCCGGTCGCCTTCCGTCGCATCGAGGATGCGAGGAAGGCGCGCCCGCACATGAAGCTGATCGTGGTCGATCCGCGCCGCACCGACACCGCCGCCAGTGCCGACCTTCACCTCGCCATCCTGCCTGGCACCGACATCTGGCTGTACAACGCAATGCTGCATGTGCTGCTGCGCGAGGGCCTGGTCGACGCCGCTTTCATCGCCGCCCATACCGAGGGCTTCGATGCGCTGCGCACGCATGTGGACACGATCACGCCGGCTGTGGCGGCCGGCGTGTGCGGCGTCGCCGAGGCCGACATCGTCACCGCTGCGCGCTGGTGGGGGCAGTCGCCGGCGGCGCTGTCGCTGTGGTGCCAGGGCCTCAACCAGTCCACCCACGGTACCCACAACGGCGCGGCGCTGATCGCGCTGTCGCTCGCCACAGGCAAGATCGGCAAGCCGGGCTGCGGCCCGTTCTCGCTCACCGGCCAGCCCAACGCGATGGGCGGGCGCGAGGTGGGCGGGCTGGCCAACCTGCTGTCCGCCCACCGCGACCTGGCCAACCCGGCCCATCGCGAGGAGGTCGCCCGCCTGTGGGGCGTCGACAGCGTGCCCGCCACGCCGGGGTTGACCGCGGTGGAGCTGTTCCAGGCCGTGCGCGAGGGCCGCATCAAGGCGCTGTGGATCGCCTGCACAAATCCGGCGCAGTCGATGCCCGAACTCGAGCGGGTGCGCGAGGCCTTGCAGTGCTGCGACTTCGTCGTGCTGCAGGAGGCGTTTCGCAGCACCGAGACCGCAGCCTTTGCCGATCTCATGCTGCCGGCGGCGACCTGGGGCGAGAAGGAGGGTACGGTGACCAATTCCGAGCGCCGCATCACGCATGTGAAGCGGGCCTTGCCGCCGCCCGCCGAGGCGCGGCCCGACTGGCGCATCGTGTGCGACTTCGCACGTGCGCTCGGACCGTTGATCGGCAAGCCGCACGCGGCGCACATGTTCGCCTATGACGGCGTGGAGGCGATCTTTGCCGAGCACGTGGCGAGCACCGCAGGTCGTGATCTCGACATCACCGGCCTCGACTATGCCCTGCTCGACAGCGCGGGGCCGCAGCAATGGCCGCTCACGGCCACGATGCGCGCGGCAGGGGCGGCGGGCAGTGTGCGTCTGTATGCCGATGGGCGCTTCCCGACCGCGAGCGGCCGTGCACGTTTCGTGGTGCCTGTGCAGGCGAGCACGGCGGAGCAGGTCGATGCCCGCTATCCGCTGCACCTCACCACCGGCCGCCTGCGCGATCAGTGGCACGGCATGAGCCGCACGGGCAAGGTCGCACGCCTGTACAGCCATGTGGACGAGGCCCGCATCGATCTCAACCCCGCCGACCTGCAGGCGTATGGCGTGCACAGTGGGGAACTGCTGCGGGTGTCGAGCCGGCGCGGCGAACTGGTGCTGCGTGCGCATGCGTCGGAGGAGGTCGGGCGCGGCCAGGCCTTCGTGGCCATGCACTGGGGGCGCAACGTACTCGACTCGGGCGGGATCAACGTACTGGTTGGTGGCGACGTGGACCCATTCTCCAGACAACCCGAGCTCAAGCACAGCGCGATTGCCATCGAGCGCGCCGAGCTGCCCTGGCAGATGCTGTTGATGCGTGTCGAGCGTGACGAATGCGCAGCCATCGAGCAAGCCGAGTCCGTGGTGCCGTGGCTCGAACGTTTCGCCTATGCCTCGCTCGCGCTTGCCGGTCGCGATACCGCTGCAGTCGTGATGCGGGTCGCGCATGACCAGCCGATCCCGCCGGCCTGGCTGGCTGAGCTCGATGCCCTGCTCGGGTTGGACGACGACTGCGTGCTGAGCTTCGAGGATCGGCGGCGGGGCATCAGCAAGCGCGCGCGGATCGACAACGAATGCCTGGTCGGCGTGCGCCTGGCTGGAGACACGGTGGCGGGCGCCTGGCTGCGCGAACTGATGGTGGAGGCGCAGTCCACCGCCGAGCTGCGGCGCTGGCTGCTGGCGCCGCTGTCGGTGCCGCCCGCGGCGGCGGCGGGACGGGGCCGGATCGTGTGCAACTGCCTGAACGTGTCCGAGAACGAGATCGCCGCCGCCATCGGCGCCGGCGCCGATCTCGATGCCTTGCAGGCGAAGTTGGGCTGCGGCACGTCTTGTGGGTCCTGTGTGCCTGAGATCAGGCGCATGCTCACAGCACCGGTGCGGTGAGATGGGCAGCGCGCGAGGCGGCGCGGAACCACCACGGCTGGTCGAGCACCTCGGCCAGCGTCATCTCGCGCGAGCGCGCGAAGTCCGCCTCGAACATGGCCGCCACGTCGCGGCCGAAGCCCTCGTCCAGCACCCAGGCGGTGATCTCGAAGTTGAGGCGGAAGGAGCGGTTGTCGAGGTTGACCGTGCCCACTGCCGCGGCGCCGTCGTCAATGAGCATGGTCTTGCCATGCAGGAAGCCCGCCTGGTAGCGATGGATGTGCACGCCGGCCTCGAGCAGCGGCCCGACGAAAGCGTAGGCCGCGAGCCAGGTGAGGATGTTATCCGGACGCTCAGGGATGAGGATGCGAACGTCCACCCCGCGCAGCGCGGCGAGCTTGAGCGCGTTGAGCACCGATTCGTCAGGTACGAAGTAGGGGCTGGCGATCCAGGCGCGGTGGCGCGCCGATGCGAGCGCATGCTGCACCATCAGGCTGGCGGTCTCGAAGCGGTCGGCGGGGCCGCTCGGCAGCATCAGGACCGGCATGCCACCGTTTGCCGCCGTGGCTGGTTGCCAGTCGAAGTCCAGGATTTCGCCGCTCGCCCAGTGCCAGTCCTCGAGGAAGGACAGCTGCAGGCTGAACACGGCCGGGCCGATGAGCTTCATGTGGGTGTCGCGCCAGGGACCGATGCGGCGGTCGCGACCCAAGTACTCGTCACCGACGTTGAAGCCGCCTACCCAGCCCACGCGGCCGTCGGCGACGATGATCTTGCGGTGGTTGCGGAAGTTGAGCTGAAAGCGATTGCCTGAGCCCTGGGTGGAGTGGAAGGGGCGCACCTCGACACCCGCGGCCCGCAACTCCTGCACATAGCGCCGCGGCAGCCGGTAGCTGCCGATCTCGTCATACAGGAAATGCACCTTCACTCCCGCACGCGCTCGGGCTTCGAGGCGGCGCTTGAGTTCGCGGCCGAGGGCGTCGTCGCGCACGATGTAGAACTGCACCAGCAGATAACGCTCGGCTGCATCGATGCCGGCGAACATGCTGGCGAACGCGGCCTCTCCGTCGATCAGCAACTCGGCTTCGTTGCCGCCGAGCAGTGGCAGCTTGGCCAGACGCTCCATGGCCTGCAGTTGCTGCTGGGCGTCGGGCGGCGTGATTGCGTACTGTCCCACGTGTGACATCTTCTGCGCGAGCTCACGGTAGAGCAGGCTGTCGTCCTCGCGACGGCCGATCACGTAGCCGTTGAAACGGTTCCGCCCGAAAACCCAGTAGGCCGGCACGGTGACGTAAGGGAAGGTGCTCAGCGACACGATCCAGGCCACAGCGCCGGGTGCGGTGCGGGTGGACATCAGTGCGTCGATGGAGGACAAGACGCCGAGCGTGTGGGCGACGAAGACCGCCGCAAACACGGCGCGCTTGCGGGTGATCGGCATGATGTGCTCTGCAAGGGTGGGCGCGCTTGGACTCTACTAGCGCGTGGGCCGGCATGCAAAGGTCGCCGGACCCGACCTCCTCCTCTCCCTCAGGAACGAGGGATGACACTGCACCTGAGGTTCACGAATTGGCCTGGACTCTTGTCACAAACTCGATGGCCCGGTACCCCCCGGCGGTGGCTTAACCCTGGGCGTTGAGCCGCCTGACCCAGGCCTTCTCCGCCTCGATGAGCAGGAACACCACCAGACCGATGCCCAGCGGCACCAGCCAGTGGCGCAGTTCGAGCGGCGCGGTGCCGAACCAGGTGTTCATGAACGGCAGGTACACGAAGCCCAGTTGCAGCAGCACCAGCACGCCCACCGCAATGAGCGCGGCGCGGTTGGTGAACAGCAACTCGGCGCGCAGGCTGGAGGCGACCAGGAAACGGCTGTTGAAGAGGTAGAAGGCCTGCGCGATGACCAGGGTGTTGACCGCCATGGTGCGCGCCACACCGAGCTCCATGTCGAGCATCAGCTCGACCTCGAACATGGCGATGGTGGCGCCGCCGATCAGAATCGACACGATCGCCACCCGCCACAGCATCACCCGGCCCATGATCGGCGCTCCCGGCTTGCGCGGCGGGCGCTGCATGACGCCGGGCTCGGCCGGCTCGAAGGCGAGCGCGAGCGCCAGGGTGACCGCCACCACCATGTTCACCCACAGGATCTGCACCGGAGTGAGCGGCAGCGTGAGGCCAAGCACCACCGCGGCGAGCATGACCAGGCCCTGGGCGCCGTTGGTGGGCAGGATGAAGAGGATGGCCTTGCGCAGGTTGTCGTAGATCGTGCGGCCCTCCTCGACCGCGCGCTCGATGGTGGAAAAATTGTCGTCGGCGAGCACGATCTCGGCGGCCTCCTTGGTGGCCTCGGTGCCCTTGATGCCCATCGCCACGCCGACGTCGGCGCGCTTGAGTGCGGGCGCGTCGTTGACGCCGTCGCCGGTCATCGCCACCACCTCGCCGCGCGCCTGCAGGGCCTTGACCAGGCGCAGCTTGTGCTCCGGGCTGGTGCGGGCAAAGATGTCGCAGTCATGGGCGATGGCCTTGAGCGCTTCGTCGCTGGCAGCCTCGATCTCGGCGCCGGTGATCACCTTGAGGCTGTCGGCCGTGCCCAGGCCCATTTCGATGCCGATCGCGCGTGCGGTGCCGGCATGGTCGCCGGTGATCATCTTTACGCGGATGCCGGCCTCGTGGCAGGACTTGATGGCGGTGATCGCCTCCGGGCGCGGCGGGTCGATGATGCCGATGAGGCCGAGGAAGACCATGTCCTCCTCCAGGTCCTCGATCTCCAGCGCGAGCTTGCTGTCGGGAACGTCGCGCGCGGCAGCGGCCAGCACGCGCAGGCCTTCGGCGCTGAGCGCATCGATCTGTGCCTCCCAGAAGCTGCGGTCGAGCGGTTCGAGCTCTCCGCTGGCGCCGAGTTCGTGGTGGCAGCGCTCGAGCAGGCGGTCGGGTGCGCCCTTGAGCAGGATTCGGCGCTGGCCAGCGGGGGTGGTGTTGAGCGTGGCCATGAACTTGTTGGCCGACTCGAAGGGGATGCTGGCGTGGCGCTCGTGGGTGTCGGCGTCGAAGCCGGCCTTGTGCGAAAGCGTGCGCAGCGCGCCTTCGGTCGGTTCGCCGGTAACCCGCCACTGGCCGTCTTCCTCGGCGACGTGGGTGTCGTTGGCCACTGCGACGACCTCGATCACGGCGTGCAGGTGACCGTGGCTGTCGATACTGGCGGCGCGGCCCTCGAGGGTGATCTCGCCCTCGGGGCGGTAGCCGGTGCCGCTGACGTCGTAGAAGCCGCCGCGGGTGACGACGTGGCGGGCGGTCATCTCGTTCTTGGTCAGCGTGCCGGTCTTGTCCGAGCAGATCACGGTGACCGAGCCCAGGGTCTCGACCGCGGTGAGTTTGCGCGTGATGGCGTTGCGCTGTGCCATGCGCTGCACGCCGAGGGCGAGCGTGATGGTGAGGATGGCGGGCAGGCCCTCGGGAATGGCCGCCACCGCGAAGCCGATCGCGGCCAGGAAGACCTCGGCCAGCGGGAAGTCGTGCAGGCTGACCCCGATCACCAGCATCAGCAACGCAAGGGCGACGATGACCACGGACAGGACCTTGCTGAACTGCGCCATCTGCCGGGTGAGTGGCGTCTGCAGGGTCTGCACTTCGGCAATCATGCGGTTGATGCGGCCGAGTTCGGTGTTGGGGCCGGTGGCGGTGACCACGCCGATACCGCGTCCGGCGGCCACCAGGGTGCCTGAGTAAGCCATGCCGAAACGGTCGCCGACGCCGGCATCGGCGGCCACCGGCGCGGTATTCTTGTCTGCTGGCACGGACTCGCCGGTGAGGGCGGACTCCTCGATACGCAGATTGGTGGCCTCGATCAGGCGCAGGTCGGCGGGTACGCGGTCGCCCGAGCGCAGGCGCACGATGTCGCCCGGCACCAGGCCGTCGGCCTCGACCTCGGACCATTGGTCGTCACGCCGCGCGTGGGCATGTACCGACAGCATCTTGCGGATGCCTTCGAGGGCTTCCTCGGCCTTGCCTTCCTGGATGAAGCCGATGATGGCGTTGATGACCACCACGCCGAGGATGACGCCGGTGTCGATCCAGTGCCCGAGCAGCGCGGTGATGCCGGCTGCGGCGATCAGGATGTAGATGAGGATGTCGTGGAAGTGCTTGAAGAAGCGCTTGAGCAGCCCGTCCTTGGGTGGCTGGGGCAGGCGGTTGGGACCGACCTCGGCGAGGCGGCGGGCCGCCTCCGCGTTGCTCAGGCCCTTGCCTCTGGCGCCGAGCTGGTCGAGGACGGCATCGGCTTCGAGGGCGTGGGGGCGGTCGATCTGCATTTGGACGGGGGGATTGAGGCTCATGCGCTTGCTCGCGAGTTAGCCCGTTGGGGCGCGGTGTTGATGTTGCGGCGCAATAAAGAGCATGCCGTTGTCGCGAAAGTTCCGCAAGCGCGCAGCGCGGTTGGCGTGCGCGCGGCCGTCGGGCTATTCGGTGTCGTAGCCCAGCAGTCGCGATTCGATGATGCGTTTTGCAACGCCCTCGGGCACATCGGCTTCCCACTCGCCGCGACCGCGGCGCAGGCCGGTGAGTACCTCGGCGATATCGATGTGGAGATGGCTGTCGTCACGCGGCTGCACGGCCACCAGCTTGTCGTTCGCCTTCAGGTAGGCCAGCAGGTGGCGCAGGTTCTCCGGTACCTGCACGTTGTCGAGGGTGACGGTGGCGGCGGCGTCGGTGCCGCGCGGACGCGAGGGGTAAACGTACACGTGGGTGTTGTCAGGGAAGAGCTTGCCGAAGGCCTCCAGGATGCCGCCCTCGAGACCTTCGTAGTACTTCTCATCGAACAGGAACTGGAAGTCGCGCACGGACAGCACGATGCCGATCGGCTTCTGCGTGTAGCGTCGCAGGTAGGCGCGCAGGCGGAAGAAGCGCACGTAGTCGGAGATCATCACCGTGTAGCCCTGCGAGGCGAGCAGGTCGATGCGGGCGAGGAAGTCGGCACCGTCAACGTTATCGCCGCTGATCAGCGAGTTCATCGTCACTTCCGCCAGCGACAGGATCTCGTTCTCGTCCACCGCGGCGAGCTGGCTGAACTGGCGCAGGCCGGCGCTCATCATGTCCACGTTGACGTAGGTCACCGGCTTGAAGCTGCCGCGCATCACCATCACGGGCTTGCGGTAGAAGAGCTCGCCCGGCACCACCACCTCGCCCTGCGGGTTGAACACCACCGCCCGCGTGAGCCAGCTGCGGATCAGGTGCAGGTTCATCAGGCGGTTCTCGACCTCCTCGAAGTAGGGGCCGGAGAAGTGGATGAGGTCGACCTCGATGCGCTCGGAGCCGAGCCCGTCGGCCAGACCCTCGACGATCCACTCCGGACTCTGGTGGTGGAAGAAGGCGCCGTGGATGAGATTGACGCCAAGGATGCCGAGCGCTTCCGACTGCAGCGCGTTGTCGTTGTCGAGCATGCGCACGTGCATGATCACGTCGCTCGGCTCGGCGCCCGGGTGCAGCTGAAGGCGGATGCCGACCCAGCCGTGGCATTCGTTCTTCTGCTTGAAGCTGCGCGCGGTGACGGTGGCCGCATAAGCGAAGAAGGTGGTGTTCTTGGCGCGCACGTGGGCGAGGCGGGCGACGACCTGGGTGAACTCCTTGTCCAGCATCTGCAGCAGGCGAGCGCGGCTCACGTAGCGGTCGACATGGCCGTAGATGTCGTCGCTCACCGCCATGTCGTAGGCCGACATGGTCTTGGCGATGGTGCCCGCAGCCGCGCCGACCTGGAAGAAGCGGCGCGCCACCTCCTGGCCGGCGCCGATCTCGACGATCGAGCCGTACTTGTACTTGTCGAGGTTGACTGCGAGGGCCTTCTGGTCGGTGGTCAGGGAAGTGTTGCGGCTGCGCATGGCGGTCTCCGGCGAATGCGGGCGGGGGATTACTTGAGCTTGAAGCCGAGTGCGTGCAGGGCCTCGACCAGGCGGTCGCGCCCGGAGAGGCTCTCTGGTCCGGCGATGCGCTTGGCGGAATGGACGTCCCAGGTGCCATGCACCTTCATCTGTTGTGCTTCGTAGAACCGCGCCATCGCCTGGTTGTAGGCTTCGACCCCGGCGTCCAGCGGGTCCTGGCAATAGCGTTCGTGATGCAGCACCACCGACTGCGCGGGGCGGGGCTTGACCGCTGCAGGCTTGGTGGGGTCGGGCCTGCCGACGCACATGCCGAACACTGCGAACACTTCGCTCGGTAGCCCGAGCAGCGTTGCAACCTGCTCGGGCTGGTTGCGCATGCCGCCGATATAGACGGTGCCCAGACCGAGCGACTCGGCAGCAGCCGCCGCGTTTTGCGCGGCCAGCGCGGCGTCGATCACCGCGGTCAGGAACAGCTCGGTGTAGTCGAGTCCTGCCGAGGGGCGTCCGAGCTGGGCGGCAACGTGTCTCAGGCGGGCGAGGTCCGCCAGCCACACCAGTTGCAGTGGGGCCTCGCGGACATGAACCTGGTCGCCGGCACAGTGCGCCAGCTGCGCGCGGGTGTCGGCGTCACGCACCGCCACCACCGACCACAGGTTGAGGTTGGACGAACTCGCGGCCGATTGCGCCGCGGCGATGATGGCGGCAAGTTCCGCCTCGCTGACCGGGTCGGGCAGATAGGCGCGCACCGACCGATGCGACAGGAGCTGCTCGATGAATGGGTTCAGCGCGTCGGCGGCAGGGCATGCTGTGCTGCCATAGCGCGCCTCCAGGCCTGGATGAGGTGCGCGATGGGGGCCAGGTGTGACGGACATGGGCGCTCCGCTCGAGTGGGCAAACCATGCGAGTATAGCGACTCTGCTGCGGCAGCCGAAGATAACTCGGCTCTCGTGCGCGTGCCGTGGATACGGCCGCTTGCGGTGGAGGGCAGAAATCCGGGCGCGATTTGATCTCGGTCGTTGCATTACGTTAACGTCAACGTAAAATTCCGGCCCTGGAGGCCGGCGTGACGACAGTGGATGCCCCTGGCGCAGGGGGTGACGCCGCCCCGGTCACGCAATATCGATTTCAATGACGTCCTGGAGAGGAGAGCACATGAGCGCTGTTACCGAGTTCCTGGCTGCACGCGACTTCCTGCTGCAGCATCGCAGCGACTACGCCACCGCCTATGCCGGCTTCAAGTGGCCGCAACTCAAGGAGTTCAACTGGGCGCTGGACTACTTCGACACCATGGCCAAGGGTAACGACAGCCCGGCACTGTGGATCATCGAAGAGGACGGCAGCGAGGCCAGGCTGTCGTTTGCCGAGATGTCGGCGCGCTCGAACCGCGTCGCCAACTGGCTGCGCAAGCAGGGCGTCAAGCGCGGCGAGCGCATCCTAATCATGCTCGGCAACGAAGTGCCGCTGTGGGAAACCATGCTCGCCGCGATCAAGCTCGGGGCAGTGGTGATCCCGGCGACCACGCTGCTGACCCCGGATGACCTGGTGGACCGCGTCGAGCGCGGCCAGGTCAAGCATGTGGTGATCGGCAAGGCGCACACCGACAAGTTCGAGAATCTCCCTGGCGCCTTTGGCCGCATCGCAGTGGGCGGCGCGCCCGCTGGCTGGAAGGCCTTCGAAGAGGCCGCGGCCGAATCCGACCAGTTCACCCCGGACGGCGTGACCCGCGTCGACGACCCGCTGCTGCTTTACTTCACCTCGGGTACCACCTCCAAGCCCAAGCTGGTGCTGCATACCCACCAGTCCTACCCGGTCGGCCACCTGTCGACGATGTACTGGATCGGCCTGAAGCCCAACGACCGTCACATGAACATCTCCTCGCCGGGCTGGGCCAAGCACGCCTGGAGCTGCTTCTTCGCGCCCTGGAACGCTGGTGCCTGCGTGTTCCTGTACAACTACAACCGCTTCAACGCCAAGGCCCTGCTCGACGTGCTGGTGAAGTACGAAGTCACCACCATGTGTGCGCCCCCGACCGTATGGCGCATGCTGATCCAGCAGGATCTGGCCGCGGTGAAGACCAAGCTGCGCGAACTCATCGGCGCCGGCGAGCCGCTCAACCCCGAAGTGATCGAGCAGGTGAAGAAGGCCTGGGGCATCACCATCCGCGACGGCTTCGGCCAGACCGAGACCACCGCGCAGATCGGCAACACGCCCGACCAGCCGCTCAAGCCTGGCTCCATGGGCCGCCCGCTGCCCGGCTACAGGATTGCCCTGCTCGACGCCGACAGCAAGCCTTCGGTCGAGGGCGAGGTCTCGCTGGTGATGGGCGAGCATCGTCCGGTCGGCCTGATGGTCGGCTACTCGGGTGATCCGGCCAAGACCGCCGAGGTCATGCGAGACGGCCACTACCGCACCGGCGACGTTGCCAGCATCGACGAGGAAGGCTACATCACCTACGTCGGTCGCGCAGACGATGTGTTCAAGGCCTCTGATTACCGCATCAGCCCCTTTGAACTCGAGAGCGTGCTCATCGAGCACCCGGCGGTGGCCGAAGCCGCAGTGGTGCCGAGCCCGGATCCGGTGCGCCTGGCTGTGCCCAAGGCCTTCGTGATCCTGGTCGCCGGCCAGGAGCCCAGCAAGGAGCTCGCCAAGGATATCTTCGCCTTCACCCGCGAACGCCTGGCCCCGTACAAGCGCATCCGCCGCCTGTCCTTCGCCGACCTGCCCAAGACCATCTCGGGCAAGATCCGCCGTGTGGAGTTGCGCAAGGCCGAAGAGGCGCGTGGCGAGGCGGCTCGCGGCGAGCTGGAGTTCTTCGAAGAGGACTTCCCCGAGCTCAAGGGCTGACGACGCCTGTGGCGAGCTTCCCCTAGCGCCCCCCGCGGCGCGTGCCGCCTTCAGACCCTCGCGGCTCGCGCCGCTCCCACCGGGGTAAGCGCGAGGCGAGGTGCTGTAGGAGCGGCGTGAGCCGCGAGCTGTTCAGCCGGGGAGAATCTCGCTGCCGTACATTGGCGGTCGCCCGGCGCGGCGTTGTGCTGCTACAATGCCAGCCGTGGCGGGTCTCCCCGCATTGCAGCGCGGTGAACCTGGTCAGGGCCGGAAGGCAGCAGCCACAGCCGTTTCCTGCAAGTGCCGGGGGTCAGGCTCGCCACCCTCATTCCTGAATGACGAAGGGCGCCCATTGCGGCGCCCTTCGTTTTTTCGTGCCCGTGCTCAGCCGAGCAGCGTGTCCATCACCATCATCAGCACGAAGCCCACCATCAGCCCGGCCGTGGCGAGTGTCTCATGGCCACGGCGGTGCGACTCCGGGATGATCTCGTGGCTGACCACGAACAGCATCGCACCTGCTGCGCCTGCCAGCCCCCAAGGCAGGATCATCGCCGACACCGACACCATCATCGAGCCGGCGATGGCAGCAATCGGCTCGATCAGCCCGGACATCGCGGCGACGCCGAAAGCCAGCCAGCGGCTGTAGCCGGCCGAGACCAGGGCGATTGCCACGATCAGACCTTCGGGGACGTTCTGCAACGAGATCCCTGCGGCCACTGCGTCGCCCGAACCGACTCCACTGCCATTGAGGCCTGCGGCCACGCCGATGGCCATGCCCTCGGGGACGTTGTGCACCGCGATCGCGAACACGAACAGCCACACCGCGCCGGCGCTGCGGCGGCCTTCGGGGGCATGGGTGTGGGGCAGGGCGCGGTCCATCGCCAGCAGCCCGCCAGCGCCGAGCAGCACGCCGAACGCGACCAGGGTGATGGCGCTGAGCGCCGACCCGGTTTGCGCCTGGGCAGCCTCGAAGGCAGGCAGCAGCAACGAGAAGATACTGGCCGCAAGCATCACACCAGCCCCGAAGCCAAGCAGGATGCCCTGCACGCTGGCGCCGATGCGCCGCACCACCAGCAGCGGTGCGGCGCCGAGCGCAGTGGCGGCTGCGGCCATCGCGCCACCGGAGACGGCACCGGACACCGGGAGTTCGAAGCCTTCGATGCTGCGCACGAACTGGGCGACGATCAGGGCAAGGCCGGTGAGGGCGATGAGCCAGCCACTGAGCGCGCGCAACGCGCCGGCCGGGCTGGCAGGCTGGAAATGCAGGCGGGCAACTTTGTCGACCATGATCGGGCTCCTCCACGAGGCGGTGAACGCCCCACACAGAATCAGTATGGAATTGCTGCGTTAATAGCTCCAATTAAATGATTTCAATTTGTCGATTACTTCAGGGTATGCGGAGGGGCGTGGCGACTCGATTTGTGCACTGCGGTTACGTGCTGCTTTCGGTTCGCACGGCGGGCCACTAGAATCCGGCTGTTCGCTCAAGGAGTTTCCCGATGACCCAGACCGCCCTCCAGCAAGACGTAACCCCCGCCCGCAAGGCCGAGATCCTGGCCGAGGCCCTGCCCTACATCAAGCGCTTCTTCGACAAGACCATCGTCATCAAGTACGGTGGCAACGCGATGACCGACCCTCACCTCAAGGACTGCTTCGCGCGCGACGTCGTGTTGCTCAAGCTGGTCGGTCTGAACCCGGTCGTGGTGCACGGGGGCGGCCCGCAGATCGAGAACCTGCTTGCCCGTGTCGGCAAGAAGGGCGAGTTCATCCAGGGCATGCGCGTGACCGATGCCGAGACCATGGAAGTGGTGGAGATGGTGTTGGGCGGTCAGGTCAACAAGGAGATCGTGAACCTGATCAACAAGCACGGTGGCAAGGCTGTGGGCCTGACTGGCAAGGACGCCGGCTTCATCCGTGCCAAGAAGCTGCTGATGCAGAAGAAGGATGCGCCCGAGGGAGACCTGATCGATGTAGGCCAGGTGGGTGAGATCACCGGCATCGATCCCAGCCTCATCGCCTTCCTGGACCAGGGCGACTTCATCCCCGTCATCGCGCCGATCGGTGTCGGTGAGGAGGGCGAGACCTACAACATCAACGCTGACGTGGTCGCGGGCAAGCTGGCCGAGATCCTCAAGGCGGAGAAGCTGGTGCTGCTCACCAACACCCCCGGCGTGCTCGACAAGGCGGGCAACTTGCTCACCGGGCTGACGCCGCGCCAGATCGACGATCTGGTGGCCGACGGTACGCTGTCGGGCGGCATGTTGCCAAAGATCGGTTCGGCGCTGGATGCGGCGCGCAACGGCGTGAAGTCGGTGCACATCATCGACGGCCGCGTGGAGCATTGCCTGTTGCTCGAGATCCTGACCGACCACGGCGTCGGCACGATGATCAAGAGCAAGTAAGCGCTCGCTTCCAGGTCAGCAAGAAAAACGGCGGCCTTGGCCGCCGTTACCTTACGCGAGACGCCGCGATACTCAGTCGATGGTCAGCCGCTTGGCCTGCGCCTCGGCCTTCTTCGGCAGCTTGAGTTCGAGCACACCATCGTTGAACCGGGCCGAAGCCTTGGCTTCGTCGATCTCCTGGCCAAGCTGGAAGCTGCGCGAGACCTTGCCGAAGTAGCGTTCGGTGCGCAGCACCTTCTCGCCGTCCTTGACTTCCTTCTCCTGCTTGCGCTCGGCACTGATCGACACCACAGGGCCGTCGATATGAACGTGGATGTCTTCCTTCTTCATTCCCGGCAGTTCGGCATGGACCTCGTAGGCGTCGGTGTTCTCCCGGACGTCGACCCGCATCTGCGGGGCGTCGGCACTCACGTTGGCGACGTTGCTGCCGCCGAAGTCGACCGGGCGAACGAAGAAGCCACGGAAGAAGTCCTCCAGCGGGTCGGGACGGCGGGTGAGGTTGTTGCTCATGGCGCGATCTCCTGTGTTCGATGTTTGCCGGTCGATCCCGGCCTCAACACGAATATAGGTGCTCGCGATCGCATTTCAAGACCGGCGAGTCCCCCAGTTGCAAGCCACTATCCAAAGGCGCTTCGAGCATGAATTCAAAGCCTGCACTTTCGACCAACCGCTGTCCGCGCTGCGCTGCGACGTTCACCTGCGGCATGCAGGCGGGCGAGGCTGCATGCTGGTGTGCAGCCTTTCCGTCGGCATTCGCGGTGCCTTCTGTGGGCTCCGTTGATCCGGCCTTGGGGTGCTACTGCCCGCGTTGCCTTGCTGAGCTCATCGATCAGAAGCGGGCGCTGCAGGGTGGGGCGGCGGCGACTCCGGCGCAAGATCGCTGAACACCACTTCGAAGGTGATGCCTTCTTCGGCCCACCACGCGGCGGCGGTGTCGAGGACCTCCACCGCGGTCGCCAGCGTTTCGGGGTCGGCCGCACGCAGTGCCTCGGCGTGGGTGAGGATGATTCGATAGCCGGGTGCCGGCAACCATGAAAGGTCGGTCAGGCAATCTGCCAGTGCATCCCAGTTGTGACCGAACCAGTCCGGGAACTGCAGCGCGCTGGCGAGGCGTGCGAGCAGCGTTGCCTTGTCCCTGCAGTCGTTGAGGTCGATGCGGCATTCGAGGGCCGCATCGGCGGCGTTGAAGCGTGGGGCGTCGGCTGTCATGGCAGTGCTTCGATCTGGCGGAAACTGCGGTAGTGGTCGGCGGTGTAGTAGAACACTTCGGGTGGATCGCCGCCGGTGACGATGCGGCGCGCGCCGCGATCGCGTGCGCCGGGCGTGGGGACCGTGTATTCGCGATAGTAGCCGCGTGGCTTGATGGGGAGCAGGCGCTCGCGATTCTGGAAGGTGGTGCCATCCTTGCGATACGGGAAGGGGCCGCCGCGCTGAATCAGGGCAAGCGTCTCGATTGCCTCCGCTGGCAGTCCTGCGTGCGAGGGCAGGGTGCTGCGAGAGTCGGCGGGTGAGCAGGCGGTGAGCAGGCCGAGCAGGCCAAGCAGCAGGAGCAAGCGACGAATCAGCATCCGGGTTACCTGATGGGGCAGCAAAAGGGGTAAGGAAAGGGGCAAAGAAAAGGGGGTCAGGCGGTGCGCGTCTTCTGCATCACGCGCTCGGGGCGGATGCCGTAGCGCTTGATCAGTTCGTGCATGAAGGCGGTGATGGCCGCCAGGCGCGGATTCGCGGGGGACAGGCGCTGGGCACGCTGAATGAGGTTGCGGGCCTGGACGGCGAATGCATCATTCCAGCCGCGGTGCTCGATGTGGCGCAGTAGCGCGAGGGCGGCATTGAACAGCACATGCGGATTGCCCGGCATCTTGCGGGCGGCGTTCATCATCTCGCTCACCGCGCCTTCGTAATCACCCGCGTGGGCTTTTTCTGCGCCCGTGGTGACAAGCGACTTCACCTCGGCCTGGATCTGAGCCTCGATTTCACGGGAGAGCTGGTCGAGGCCACGTGCCTTCAAGGCCGCGCGCGTCGTCTCGAGCGTGCGATCGTCGGCCGAGGTGCGCATCAGGTCGGCGAGCAGGGCGCTGCCCTGGTCGTCGAGCTGCTGGTCGAGGCAGGAACTGATCAGGTCCTGGCGCAATCCGACCGACAGCTCGCGAATACGGTCGCCGTGGCGCAGGGCGCTGACCATCGCCTGGCGGGCGGCGGCCTTGTCCTGCTGATGCGCGTGCAGCAGGGCGTTGCCAACGGCGGCGCACAGCTCGCCCTTGGCCTGCCTGCCCATGTTGCGTTCGAGGTCGCTCAGCGTGCTGCGAGCATCATCCACCTTCTGCTGTGCGAGCTGGGCCTGGAGCAGGCGGATGTGATCCTCGGGGTCGCGGAACTCCGAGTACTTGCCGCGCTGAACGACCTCGGCCAGGTTGCGCTCCGCGCTTGCCGCATCACCGGTCGATAGTGCAAGGGTACCCAACTGGCGCAGGCGGCGGCTGCGGTAGGGCGACAGGCTGGTCGCCTTCTCGAGGGTCGTGCAGGCTTGTTCCGGACGGCCGGTTTCCTCGTAGAGGCGCGCGAGCAGTTCGTAGGCCTCGATGAAGCGCTCGTGACGGGCGAGAACCTCGTCGAGCACGTGCTCGGCCTCGATGTAGGCCTTCCTGAGCAGCAGCATGCGGGCGAGGCCGAGCACCGCCCAGGGGATGCTGCGTGCGGACAGGATCTCGCGGTAGCGCGATTCGGCCTCCGCGACCTGGCCGATGCTGGCGTGCAGTTCTGCCTCCAGCCGCATGAAATCCACCAGAAGCGTCGGATGTTCGTCGCGCGCGATGCGGCAGTATTCGATTGCGCCCACCGGGTCGCCGATACGCATCAGTTGCCACGCGGGCAGGAAGGCATCGCGTTTTTCGAGTGCGCGCAGCAGCCGCACGCGAAGCGTCTCCGCGGTCAGCGGCTTGAGGATGTAGTCGTTGGGTAGCAGCTCGCAGGCGCTTGTGACGCGCTCGTAGTTGCGCTCGCCGGTGATCATCACGAACAAGGTGTCGAGCGGGATGATCTCGTGCTGGCGCAGGTCTTCGAGCAGGTGCTGACCATCCTGGCCATCGCCCAGGTTGTACTCGCACAGGATGAGGTCGAAGCGCTGCTCGCGCAGCTTGCGCATCGCCATCGTCGCCGACACGGCGAACTGCGGTGATTCGACGCCAATGGAGTTCAGCATCGTGCGCAGCTGCGTGCGCATCGTCGCCTGGCTCTCGACAACGAGAACATCGATCTCGTGGGGCAGCAGCATGGGGTGCTCGGTCTCGCGGTCAAAGGCACGATTGAGCGTGCAATGACCATAGATTACGGCAGCCGACGCAAAGGCTGAAGCCCCTGCGGCGGGAAATCGGGGACTTCCTCGCCGCAGGGGCTTCCGGTGGTGCTGTTGCGGCCTGTCGTCTCAGTCGCGGCCGATCTCGACATCGGTCTGCACCTTCTGGCGCAGGCGGATGTGCAGTTCGCGCAGCTGCTTCTCGTCCACGCCGCTCGGCGCGTCGGTGAGCAGGCACTGGGCGCGCTGGGTCTTGGGGAAGGCGATCACGTCACGGATGGATTCGGCGCCGGTCATCATGGTGACGATGCGGTCGAGGCCGAAGGCCAGCCCGCCGTGCGGGGGCGCGCCGTACTTGAGCGCGTCGAGCAGAAAGCCGAATTTGGCCTGCTGCTCCTCGGCGCCGATGTTGAGCGCCTCGAACACGCGCGCCTGCACGTCGGCGCGGTGGATACGCACCGAGCCACCGCCGATTTCCCAGCCGTTCAACGCGAGGTCGTAGGCCTTGGCCAGGCACTCTCCAGGGTTGGACTCGAGCAGGTCGATGTGCTCGTCCTTCGGGCTGGTGAAGGGGTGGTGGCAGGCGGTCCAGCGCTTGTCGTCCTCGTCGTACTCGAACATCGGGAAGTCGACCACCCACAGCGGGCACCAGGCTTCGCCCGTCACATAAGCCTTCTCGTGGCCGAGCTTGATGCGCAGCGCACCCATGGCGTCGTTGACCACCTTGGTCTTGTCGGCGCCAAAGAAGATGAGGTCGCCCGACTGCGCACCGGTGCGCTCGAGGATGGTACGCAGCGCGGTCTCGTGCAGGTTCTTGACGATCGGCGACTGCAGGCCCTGCTCGTTGGGCTGGGTGACGTCGTTGACCTTGATGTAGGCCAGGCCGCGGGCGCCGTAGATGCCGACGAACTTGGTGTACTCGTCGATTTCGCCGCGGGTGAGGCTGTTGCCGCCGGGAACACGCATGGCCGCCACGCGGCCGCCCGAGGTGGCGGGGCCGCTGAAGACCTTGAAGGCGACGTCCTGCACCGCGTCGGTGACGTCGGTGAGTTCCAGCGTCACGCGCAGGTCGGGCTTGTCGGAGCCGTAACGGCGCATCGCCTCGGCATAGGTCATGCGCGGGAAGGGCGCGGGCAGCTCGACCGCCATCGCTTCCTTGAACACGAAGCGGATCATCTCTTCTACCAGGGCGGTGATCTCGTGCTCGTCCATGAAGGACGTCTCGAGGTCGACCTGGGTGAACTCGGGCTGGCGGTCGGCGCGCAGGTCCTCGTCGCGGAAGCACTTGACGATCTGGTAGTAGCGGTCGTAACCGGCCACCATCAGCAACTGCTTGAAGAGCTGCGGCGACTGCGGCAGGGCGAAGAACTGGCCCGGGTGCACCCGCGACGGTACCAGGTAGTCGCGTGCGCCTTCCGGCGTGCTCTTGGTGAGCATCGGCGTCTCGACGTCGATGAAGCCGGCTGCGTCGAGGAAGCGGCGGAAGGCCATCGTGGTCTTGTAGCGCAGCATCAGGTTCTTCTGCATCTGCGGGCGGCGCAGGTCGATGACGCGGTTGGTCAGGCGCACCGTTTCGGACAGGTTGTCGTCATCGACCTGGAAGGGCGGCGTGGCCGCGGCGTTGAGCACCTCGATGTCGTGGCACAGCACCTCGATCTCGCCCGAAGTGAGGTTGGCGTTCTCGGTGCCGGCCGGGCGGCGACGCACCTTGCCGCTCATCTTGAGGACGAACTCGCTGCGCACCGATTCGGCAGTCTTGAACATGTCGGCGCGGTCGGGGTCGCACACGACCTGAACCAGGCCCTCGCGGTCGCGCAGGTCGATGAAGATCACGCCGCCGTGGTCGCGGCGGCGATGCACCCAACCGCAGATGGTGACGATCTGGTCGAGTTCGGCAGCGGTGACTTTGCCGCAGTAGTGAGTTCGCATGTGAAGATTCCGGGCAGGTTGTGCGGCGCAGGGCGCCGCTTCGATTCAATGGCTTGTGTTCGCTTCGGGGGGTTCCGGGCCTATCCCGCGCTCATCATTCGTTGAGCAGGGCGGCACGCGCCTGCGGCCTGCGCGGCGGCGGTGCGACCACCCCCATGGAGATGATGTACTTGAGCGCTTCATCCACGCTCATGTCGAGCTCGATGACGTCGGCGCGCGGCATCATCAGGAAGAAGCCCGAAGTCGGGTTGGGCGTGGTTGGAACATAGACGCTGACGTAGTCTCCGACCAGGTGCCTGGCCGCATCGCCGCCGGGCTGGCCGGTCAGGAAGGCGATCGTCCATGCGCCCTGGCGCGGGTACTGCACCAGCAAGGCCTTGCGGAAGGCCTGGCCGCTGCTGGAAAACAGGGTATCGGAGACTTGTTTGACGCTGTAGTAGATCGACTTCACCACCGGGATGCGGGCGAGCAGCGCCTCCCACAGCTTGACCAGCTTCTGGCCGAGCACGTTGGCAGCCACCAGTCCGGTGAGGAACACGATCAGCAGGCTTGCGACCACGCCGACGCCGGGGACGTCGAAGCCCATGTAGTCGCGCGGCTGGAAGCCGTTGGGCAGCCAGAGCAGGATTGCGTCGAGGGTGCTGACGATCCAGGCCAGCACCATGAAGGTGATTGCTAGCGGGATCCAGATCAGCAGCCCGGTGATGAAGTATTTTTTCACGTCGTGACCGTATCGATCCCGCTGTCTTGAGCGCGTGCGCTCAGTGGCAGGCGCAGCCACCGCCGGCACAGGCCGGTGCGGCGGGGGTTTCGGTCGCGGATGTCGCTGCCGGGGCGGTGCTGCCGCCCTTGAAGTCGGTGGCGTACCAGCCCGAACCCTTGAGCTGGAAGCCGGCTGCGGAGAGCAGTTTGGCGTAGCCCTGGCTGCCGCAGGACGGGCAGGTGCTCAGCGGTTGATCGCTCATTTTCTGCAGGTGTTCCTTCTGGAAACCACAGCTCGGACAACGGTATTCGTAGATGGGCATGACGAGCTCCCGAAAACAAGTGCGCAAGTCTAACGCAATGCAGCATAAGGAAAAAGCGCGCCGGGTAAGCCGCAGCGCGCTGGTGATATGGGGGTGCCCGCGGTGTCTTTCAAGCGCGCCGCGGGCGCCTCAGAGCAGACCCAGGTAGTGGCTGGTGAGCCGTTCGCCCCAGAACAGGGCGATCAGCCCTGCGGCTGCCAGGTAGGGGCCGAAAGGGATGGGGACGTTGCGGCCGTGGCGGGCGAACAGGATGAGCACGATACCTACCGCCGCACCGACCAGGGAGGACAGCAGGATGGTCAGAGGCAGTACCTGCCAGCCGAGCCAGGCACCGATCGCGCCGAGCAGCTTGAAGTCGCCATAGCCCATGCCCTCCTTGCCCGTGGCGAGCTTGAACAGCCAGAACACCGACCACAGCACCAGGTAGCCCGCCATGGCGCCCACCACGGCATCGGCAAGCTCGGTGTAGGTGCCGGCGAGGTTGAAGGCCAGGCCGAGCCAGAGCAGGGGCAGTGTGATGTCGTCGGGAAGAAGCTGGGTGTCGAGGTCGATGAAGGTGAGCGCGACCATTGCCCAGACGAAGAGCAGGGCGCCCAGCGCGGCGAGTCCGAATCCGAAGTGCCATGCCGCATAGCCCGACAGCAGCGCCGTACAGGCCTCCACGATGGGGTAGCGCTTGCTGATGCCGGCGCCGCAGTGTCGGCAGCGGCCACGCAGCAGGACGTAGCTGACCACGGGGATGTTCTCGAGTGCGCTGATCTGGTGGCCGCAATGAGGGCAGCGCGAGCGCGGCGTCGCGAGGTTGAAGCGCTCGCCTTCAGTGGCTGCCTCCCCGCGTAATTCCGCCGCCTGGGCATGCCAGTCGCGCTCCATCATCTTTGGCAGGCGGTGGATGACGACGTTGAGGAAGCTGCCCACGAACAGGCCCAGCAGTGCAGCGAGGCCTGCGAATACGAGCGGGTCTTGCAGCAGGGCCTCCATCTAGCCGACCACCGCGCCGATCTTGAAGATGGGCAGGTACATCGCGACGACCAGGCCGCCGATCACCGTGCCCAGGAATACCATGATCAACGGTTCGAGCAGTTGCGACAGGCCAGCGACGGCGTCGTCCACCTCCTGTTCGAAAAAGTCGGCGACCTTGCTCAGCATCGAATCGAGCTGGCCTGACTCTTCGCCGATCGACACCATCTGGACCACCATCGTTGGGAAGACCTCGGCGTTCTGCATGGCAATGGTCAGGCTGGTGCCGCTGCTGACCTCGGCTTGGATCTCGCGCGTCGCAACCAGATACACATGGTTGCCCGAGGCGCCGCCCACCGAATCGAGCGCCTCGACAAGCGGCACCCCCGCGGCGAACATGGTCGACAGCGTGCGCGTCCAGCGTGCGACCGTTGCCTTGCGGATGATGGGGCCGATCACCGGGAAGCGCAAAATGGCCTTGTCCAGTGCGATCTGCATGGCCGTCGAGCGTTTGTAGCTCCAGGCGATCGCCGCAATGGCTGCGAACAGGCCGCCAAAGATGAGATACCAGTAGGCAACGAAGGCATCCGAGATCGCGATCACCATCTCCGTTGGCGCCGGCAGGTCCGCACCGAAACCGGCGAACACGTTCTTGAACTCGGGAATGACGAACAGCATCATGATCGAGATCACCAGGCCGGCAACCACCACCACCGCAGCGGGGTAGAACAGCGCCGACTTGATCTTGCTCTTGATGGCGAGAATCTTTTCCTTGTAGGTCGCGATGCGGTCGAGCAGGGAGTCGAGGATGCCCGCCTGTTCGCCGGCGGCGACGAGATTGCAGAACAGCTTGTCGAAATGCTGAGGGTGCTTGGCAAAAGCCTGCGACAGGTTGGAGCCGGTCTCGACGTCGTTGCGGATATCGTTGAGCAGGCGCGAAAGCGCCGGGTTGGCCGAACCCTTCATGCCGATATCGAAGGCCTGCAGCAGCGGTACGCCGGACTTCATCATGGTGGCGAGCTGGCGGGTGAAGAGCGCGATGTCCTTGTCGCTGATGCGGCCACCACGAGACATCTTCTGCTTCTTGACCTTGCTGACCTGGATGCCCTGGCGGCGCAGCATCGCCTGGACCATGGCGTCGCCGTTGGCACGGATCTCGCCGCGAACGACCTTGCCAGTCTTGTCCTTGCCTTCCCAGGTGTACAGGTCTTCCTTGGGACCCTTGGCACGTGGTGCCCGGCTTGCTGTGGCCATGAGATCGGATGTCCTTGTTCTATTCGTTGGTCGTCGCCAGGACTTCTTCGAGCGAGGTTATACCTTGCTTGACCTTGAGAAGCCCGGACTTGCGCAGGTCGCGCACGCCTTCGCGTTCCGCCTGCGCCGCGATGTCCATCGAGTTGCCGCCGGTCATGATGATGTGGGCGATCTCCTCGCTGATCGGCATGACCTGGTAGATGCCCAGGCGCCCCTTGTAGCCGCTGCCCTTGCAGCGGTCGCAGCCGACCGGCCCCATGGGTTGCCAGCTGCCGTCCAGTTCCTCGGCGCTGAATCCCGCCTCGATGAGCGCCTCGAAGGGAATGTCCGCGGCCTTCTTGCACGAGCATAGCCGGCGCGCGAGGCGCTGTGCCGTGATGAGGATCACCGACGATGCAATGTTGAACGGCGCCACGCCCATGTTCTTGAGTCGCTCGAGCGTGGTGGGGGCGTCGTTCGTGTGCAGGGTCGACATCACCAGGTGGCCGGTCTGCGCCGCCTTGATCGAGATCTCCGCGGTCTCGAGGTCGCGAATTTCACCGACCATGATGATATCGGGATCCTGGCGCAGGAAGGCCCTGAGTGCGACCGAAAAGGTGAGCCCCGCCTTCTCGTTGACGTTGACCTGGTTGATGCCGGGCAGGTTGATTTCGGCCGGGTCCTCTGCCGTGGAGATATTCACGCCCGGCTTGTTGAGCAGGTTGAGGCAGGTGTAGAGCGACACGGTCTTGCCCGAGCCCGTCGGGCCGGTGACGAGGATCATGCCGTAGGGGCGTTCGACCGCTGCGAGCAGCGCCTTGCGCTGGTCGGGCTCGTAGCCGAGCGCATCGATGCCGAGCATCGCCGAGCTCGGGTCGAGGATGCGCATGACGATCTTCTCGCCATGCAGTGTCGGCAGGGTCGATACGCGAAAGTCGATGGCCTTGTTCTTTGACAAAACCAGCTTCATGCGGCCGTCCTGGGGGACGCGTCGCTCGGAGATGTCGAGGCGCGAGATCACCTTGATGCGGGCAGCGATCTTCTCCTTGAGTACCAATGGCGGCTGGGCGATGTCGCGCAGGATGCCATCGGTGCGTACGCGGATGCGATAGAACTTCTCGTAGGGCTCGAAGTGGATGTCGGAGGCACCCTCGTTGATTGCGTCGATCAGGACCTTCTGGATGAACTTGACGACGGGGGCGTCATCGACCTCTGAGGCCTCGTCCTCGTCGCGCTGCTGCTGCGCGGGCGTGTCCTGCTGCAGCAGGTCCATGTCGAAGGCTTCACCCGTGAGGTCGCGCAGCGTGTCCGCCGCGGATTCGACCAGCGCATCGATGACGCGCTTGAGCTTGTCGGCCTCGGCGATCACGAGGTCGAGCTGCATTCCGGTCTGGAAGCGGATCTCGTCAAGCGCCCGCATGTTCGACGGATCGGCGGTAGCCAGCGTGAGGCGATTCTGGCGTTTGGCCAGAGGTGCGATCTGGTGCTTCTGTATCAGCTTGCGATCGACTGCGTCACGTGCGTATGAGGAGGCGTCGACCGCTGCGATGTCGAGCAGGGGGTAACCGAAGGTCTCGGCCGCAAAGCGCGCCATGTCGGCGCACTTCATCAGGCCGCGGCTGGCGACCTCGAGGATGAACGCGTTGCTGCCCTCGTTGGCATGGGAGGAACAGGCCTGCGCATCTGCTTCCTGCAGATGTCCGTGCTGTATCAGTGCCCTGGCGAACCCGCTCAGGGTCGGTTTTGTCGCTGCCGCCATGCCATGCTCTTGTCCGGAGTGCGGCGGATGTTGCACCGCGCACCCGCCCTTGTAAAGGTTTGCGAGGTGTCGAGCGTCATGGTCCGCTCCTTTCTGCCTGTGTCGGAGCGAGGGGGCGGAACAGTCGCGCCGTGCGGATCATGCGGTCCTGGGTCTGCACGACCTCGATCGGCGTGTCGGCAATCTTCATCGATACGCCGGCTTCCGGGATGTCCTGAAGGTACTCGATGATCAGCCCGTTGAGTGTCTTGGGACCGTCAGTGGGCAGCGCCAGGTCGAGGCGGCGGTTGAGCTCGCGCAGGTTCGCCGAGCCGTCCACCAGCACGTTGCCTTCCTCGCTCCAGGCCATGCGGTTGCCGGCATCAGGGATGCTGGTGGTGAATTTGCCGATGAGTTCCTCGATGATGTCCTCCAGGGTGATCAGGCCGAGGATCTCACCATACTCATCGACAACGAAGGCCAGGCGCTGCTGGTTTTCCTGGAAGAACTGGATCTGCGAATAGAGTGGGGTGTCGGCGGGAACGAAGTAGGGGCGGGTGAGCAGCTCGCGGATGCGCTCCACCGAGAAGGTGTCCTGGAGTGTGTCGCTGAGCAACCGGCGCTGGTGGAGTACGCCGATCACGTGCTCGCTGTCACCGTCGTACACCGCGAGGCGGGTGTGGAAGCTGGTGGCAATCTGGCGGCGGAGCTGTTCCTCCGGGTCGCTGAGGTCGATCGCCTCGATGGCGCCGCGCGGCGTCATCACGTCCTCGACCGTGATGTTCTCGAGGTCGAACAGGTTAACCAGCATGCTGCGGTGCTTGTGCGGTATGTACTGGCCGGAGTCGATGACCATGGCGCGCAGTTCATCGATTGATAACGCACCGTTGTCGCCTTCCTTGGGCTGCAGGCGGATCGTCCATAGCAGACCGCGGGAGAACAGGTTGACGAACCACACCACGAAATAGAACGCGCGCAGCAGGCCGGCGAGCGGGTAGGCCACGATGGGTGCGAGGCGATCGGCGTAGGTTGCACCAATGACCTTGGGCGTGATCTCCGCGAAGACGAGGATGGCGAAGGTGACGAGCAGGGTGGCGACGCCGAGCGCCCAGCGCTCGTTGCCGAACAACTCGAGCGTGATCACGCTCACCAGTGTTGCGGCGGCGGTGTTCACCAGGTTGTTGAACAGCAGGATGACGCCTAGCAGGCGGTCCGTTTTCGCCAGCAGGTCAAGCGCCAGCGTGGCGCCGGTGTTGCCCTGGCTGGCCAGGGAGCGCAGCCGGTAGCGGTTGGCTGCCATCATGACCGTCTCGGACATCGAGAAGCAGCCGGAGAGAACGAGCAGCACGACCAGGGCTGCGGCCTGCAACGTCAGGGTGAGATCCGACACGGAGCGGTAAGGGAGTGGAAAGCGTCCGAGTATTGGTGCCGGCTAGGACGCTGTCAACCTGGGGCCGACCTTGACGCTCAGTACGGGCTCTTGAGTACGACCTCGATCACGAAGCGGCTGCCGACGTAGGCCAGCATGAGGGCCACGAAGCCAGCGAGCGTCCACCGCAGCGCGATCCGGCCACGCCAGCCCCACAGCCGGCGGCCGACCAGCAGGCTGCCGAACAGCAGCCAGGAGATGAACGCGAAGATGGTCTTGTGATCCACGCGCAGGGCCTGGCCGAACAGGGACTCGGAGAACAATACGCCGCTCGCCAGCGTCAGCGTCAGCAGCACGAAAGCGATGCTGATGAGCCTGAACAGCAGGGCCTCCATCGTGAGCAGCGGCGGCAAGCCCGACAGCAGGCGGCTGAAGCGTGCGTTGTGCAACTGGCGGCCGGCGACCGCCATCAGCATCGCGTGCAAGGCTGCAAGGGTAAACAGGCTGTAGGCCAGCATGGCGACGACGAAGTGTGCGCGGAATGCTGGCGATGCCGCGTTGGTGAGCACGTGCTCGCCGGGGAAGACTAGCGGCACCAGGCTGGCCACCGCGCCCGCCGGCATGACCACGGCGTGGAGCCCGTCGAGTCGCGTGTACAAGGTCTCGACCCAGTAGAAGCAGACGGCCAGCCACACCATCAGCGATAGTGCGACACCGAAACCGAAACGCATCTCGTTGCCCGGGAAGATCCCGACATGCAGGGCGAAGCCGTGTGCGAGCAGCGCGAGCAGCAGCAGGCCGCGTTCTCGGCCGCTCATGCATTCGCGACGGGTGCCGGGGGTGGCTTTGCCGAGCATGCACTGGCGCCAGAACAGGACGCCGATGCCGGCATAAAGCGAGGCGGGAAGCAGATGAAGTAGAATTGTGCGCATACGTAGCTGCAGTTTACTCCAAGTCACGCGCCCAAGGCCTGCCCCAGAATGCTCGACAATCTCACTCAACGCCTGTCCAAAGTCGTCAAGACGCTGCGCGGCCAGGCCCGCCTGACCGAAGACAACATCCAGGACGCGATGCGCGAGGTGCGCATGGCCCTGCTCGAGGCCGACGTCGCACTTCCCGTGGTCAAGGATTTCGTCGCCCGCGTCAAGGAAAAGGCCGTCGGCCAGGAGGTCGTCGGTTCGCTGACGCCCGGCCAGGCGCTGGTGGGCGTGGTCCACGACGAACTGAAGGCGCTGATGGGCGGGGCCCACGAGGGCCTGAACCTGTCGACCCAGCCGCCGGCCGTGGTGCTGATGGCCGGCCTGCAGGGCGCAGGCAAGACCACAACCACCGGCAAGCTTGCCAAGCTGTTGCACGAAGAGCACAAGAAGAAGGTGCTGGTGGTGTCGGCGGACGTCTATCGACCGGCGGCCATCGAGCAGCTGAAGACCGTGGCCGCGCAGGCCGGCGTGGGCTTCTTCCCGTCTTCGGCCGAGCAGAAGCCGGTGGATATTGCGCTTGCCGCGCTCGATCACGCGCGCAAGCACCACATGGACGTCCTCCTCGTCGACACCGCGGGCCGGCTGGCGGTCGATGAGGCGATGATGGCCGAGATCAAGGCCTTGCATGCGGCGGTGACGCCGATCGAGACCTTGTTCGTGGTCGACGCCATGCTGGGCCAGGATGCCGTCAATACCGCGCGTGCCTTCAACGAGGCCTTGCCCCTCACCGGCGTCGTGCTCACCAAGCTCGATGGCGATTCGCGCGGCGGTGCAGCCCTGTCGGTGCGCCACGTCACCGGCAAGCCGCTCAAGTTCGCTGGTGTCGGCGAGAAGCTTTCCGGGCTCGAACCCTTCCACCCCGACCGTATGGCCAGCCGTATCCTCGGCATGGGCGACATTCTCGGGCTGGTCGAGGAAGCCCGGCGCGGGGTCGACGAGGAAAAGGCCCGTGCTTTCGCGCAAAAGCTCAAGACCGGGAAGGGCTTCGACCTCAACGACTTCAAGGAACAGATCGCCCAGATGCGCAAGATGGGTGGCCTGGCTTCGATGATGGACAAGCTGCCCGCGCAGTTTGCGGCGGCCGCCGACAAGCTTCAGGGCGGTGCAGAGGAAAAGGCGATCAGCCGCATCGAAGGCATCATCAACTCGATGACGCCGCTCGAACGCAGCAAGCCCGAACTGCTCAAGGCCAGCCGCAAGCGTCGCATCGCCGCGGGTGCGGGTGTGACGGTGCAGGAGGTCAACCGCCTGCTCAACCAGTTCGAACAGACGCAGAAGGTGATGAAGCAGTTCTCCAAGGGCGGCATGGGCAAGATGATGCGAGCCATGAAGGGCATGATGCCCGGCGGCTTCCCGGGGCTGCCGCGCTGAGTGGAGGCGCCATGAAGGACATCGTGCTTGCCTTCGGCCGCGCTGGCCGCAGCCTGCTGAGGCGGGACATCTTCTGGCACCTGGTATGGCCGGGCGTGCTGGCGACGGTGCTGTGGTCCGTACTTGCGGTGCTGCTGTGGACGCCGGTTACCGAGGGCGTGTTCGGCTGGGTCAGCGGCTGGGCCTTCGTCGGTAGCTGGCTGTCGGCATCCGAGGCAGCGGCGGCGGTGATGCTGGTGCTGATCAAGTTTGCGGTTGCGCTGCTCCTCGTACCCCTGATTTACGTGACAGCGGCGCTGCTGGTGGCCACGATTTCGCTGCCGCTGATGCTCGAGCGCATCGGCCGCAGCGACTATGCGGACATCGAGCAGCGTCGTGGCGGCTCGAACCTTGGCAGCGCCTGGAACTCGATCGTCGCCGGGGTGCTCTTTCTCGTGGCCTTGATCGTCTCCTTGCCGTTCTGGCTGATCCCCGGTGTCGGCCTGCTCGCCTCGGTGGTGCTGACCGGCTGGCTCAACCAGCGTGCGTTTGGCTACGACGCTCTCATGCTGCATGCCGACCGTGACGAGATGCTGCGCCTGCGCACCGACTGGCGGCCGCAGATGCTGCTGGTGGGCGGCGGCAGTGCGCTGCTGGCCTATGTGCCGGTGATCAACCTGGTGGCGCCGGCCTTTGCCGGCCTTGCCTTTGTCCATTACATGCTGGAAACCCTGCGTAAGCATCGGCTGCAGCACGGCGTGACCGTGCTCGATGCCGAGCCAGTTGCTCGGGGATCCGGTTCGCGGGAGCTGTCATGAACTTTGGCGCACTCATCATCGGTGACGAGATCCTGTCGGGGCGCCGCAGCGACAAGCACCTCGCCAAGCTCATCGAACTGCTCGGCGCGCGCGGGCTCAAGCTGTCGTGGGCACGTTACGCGGGAGATGACCTCGATCGCCTTGTCGACACCCTGCGCCAGACCTTCGCCACCGGCGATGTGGTTTTCAGCTTCGGCGGCATCGGCGCCACGCCGGACGACCGCACGCGTGAGGCCGCCGCTGCGGCGCTCGGGCTGGATCTCGCCCTTCATCCCGAGGCAGAGCGCGAGATTCGCGCCCGCTTCGGTGACGAGATCACCGCCGAGCGTCTGCAGATGGGTGTGTACCCCGTGGGAAGCGACATCATCCCCAACAGCTTCAACCGTATTCCCGGGTTCTCGATCCGCCGCCATTACTTCGCTCCGGGCTTTCCGGTGATGGCCTGGCCGATGGTCGAGTGGGTGCTGGACACGCACTATGGCCACCTGCATCACGCCGAGGACTATGTCGAGGCGGCCGTCACCGTGTGGGATGCCTATGAGGGCCAGCTCATCGGCCTGATGCGCAGGATCACCGCGGACTTCCCCGATGCGACGCTGTTCAGCCTGCCGACGATCGCCTCCGAGGGTCAGCGGCGATCGATCGAGCTCGGCATGAAGGGCACGGCGGCACGCGTGGCCGAGGCGATGGCCTGCATCAGGGCCGATCTCGATGCGCGTGGCGTGGAGTGGGAAGACAAGGCTTGAGCGGGGCATTGGCGGCGGTCGCGGCGCCTTCGTCGCAGCACCAGGCGTACCACCTGGTCATCGATGGCACACCGGTGGCCCTCGTGCTGCGACGTTCCGCGCGACGTTCGATGGCGCTGCAGGTCGACCACCGTGGTGCGCGTGTTGCCGTGCCATTGCAGATGCCCCTGGGCGAGGTCGAGCGCTTCGTGCGCGGCCATGGCCGCTGGTTGCTCGACCGGCTGCGGGCGCATGCCGGTGCACCAGCCCAAGTGCGCATCGAGATCGCAGACGGGGTGCAACTTCCCGTCCTCGGCAAGCCGCTGACCTTGCGGCTCGTGGCGGGGCGGGGCGTGCGCTGGCGTGTGGGCGAGGGCGGTGGCGAGGAGCTTTTGCTGCCGGCCGCCTGCAGCAGTACCCAGAAGGCACTTCTGCGCGCCCTTCAGGCACGGGCGCTGGGCTGGTATCGTGCCCGTGTCGAGGAGTACTGCCTGAGGCTCGGCCACGCCGTGCCTGCGGTGCGACTGTCCAATGCGCGCACGCGCTGGGGGAGCTGTAGCCAGCGCTCCGGCATCCGCCTGCATTGGCGACTGATACACCTCGTCCCCGAGCTGATCGACTATGTGGTCGCCCACGAGGTGGCCCACCTGGCCGAGATGAACCATTCGCCGCGCTTCTGGGCGGTCGTCGAACGGCTGTATCCGGACTGGCGCGAGGCGCGTGCCGCATTGCGGCGGGCCGCGGCGACCTTGCCCGTCATCGGTCCTGAGGCGCCGGCGGTGGGGGTGCCGCTCATGCAGGAAGACTGAACCCAACCCAAGCACAAGGACAACAAACCATGCGAATCCTTCACACCATGCTGCGCGTCGGCGATCTCGATCGCTCCCTTGCCTTCTACACCGAAGTGCTCGGCATGCGCCTGCTGCGCCGACAGGACTACCCGGACGGAAAGTTCACGCTCGCCTTCGTCGGCTATCAGGACGAAATGGACGGCGCGGTGCTCGAGCTGACGCACAACTGGGGCGTAGACCGCTACGAGCTCGGCAACGCCTATGGCCACATCGCGCTCGAGGTCGAAGATGCGCGCAAGGCCTGTGAGGACATTCGTGCGCGCGGCGGCAAGGTGGTTCGCGAGGCAGGGCCGATGAAGCATGGCACGACGGTCATCGCCTTCGTCGAGGATCCGGACGGCTACAAGGTCGAGCTGATCGAGCGCCGCAGCTGAGAGTGAGTGACTCTTGCGGGCCCGCTGGGGGTCAGGCAACCGCTGCGCTTTCGTGCTCGTCCTGGAAGCGCTGGCGGATGAGCTGGACTTCGTCCCATGACTGCAGGAAGACGTCGACGCAATTGGGATCGAAATGGCTGCCGCGACCCTCGCGCAACAGGCCGATCGCTCGTGCGAGCGGCCATGCGGGCTTGTAGGGGCGTTCCGAGGTGAGTGCGTCGAACACGTCGGCCACCGCGACGATGCGCCCTTCGAGGGGGATGCTGTCGCCTGCAAGGCCTCGCGGGTAGCCGCTGCCGTCGAACTTCTCGTGGTGAGTGAGCGCGATGGTGGCGCCCAGGCGCAAGATGCTGGAGGACGACTCCTTGAGAATGTCGTAGCCGATCTGCGGGTGGCGTTTCATGACTTCGAATTCATCGGTAGTCAGCCGCCCCGGCTTGAGCAGGATCGTGTCGGGGATCCCCAGTTTGCCGACGTCGTGCATCGGTGCTGCCATCAGCAGGTCCTGGGCAAATGCGTGGCCGTGCCCAAGGCGCTCGGCAATGAGCGCTGAGTAGTGCGACATGCGCTGGATGTGGGCGCCGGTTTCGGGGTCGCGGAACTCTGCGGCGCGTGACAGGCGGGTGATCGTCTCGCGTTCGCGGTCTACGATTTCGGCAGTGGCTTTGCGCACCTCCTCTGCCAGGGTCTCGGCGCGCTGGCGGGTGGCAAGATGCGCCTCGCGCAACTTGAGCATGTTGCGCACACGAGGCTCGAACTCGTGCCCGTCGATCGGCTTGGTGAGAAAGTCGTTGGCGCCGCATTCGAGCGCTTCGTAGCGCACGCTGCGCTCGTGGCTGGCGGTGACCATCAGGATCGGCAGGTCGTCGGCGCGGCGGTTGGCGCGGATGCGGCGGATGAATTCCACGCCGTCCATCGCCGGCATCATGTAGTCGACGATGATCAGGTCGGCCTCGTTCTCGAGGCACCAGGTCAGCGCCTCGATGGGGCGCTCGAAGGTGTGGGCCTGCGTGCCCGGCAGACGGTCGACGAGCTTGCCCATCAACACAAGGTTGAGCGGCGTGTCGTCGACGACGACGACTTTCATCGGAGCGGATTCGCGACTGTCCATGGTGGCAGTATTGGTCTCCACAGCCGTCCCGCCGAGGAATTAGTTCGCACCGCGGGCATCGTCGAGGCGACTGCCCGCGCGTACGCTCAGTCCGGCAGCGCGATCCTGTTGTCAGTGCTGTAGAGATAGTCGTTGAAGACGTGCTCGGCACTGAGCAGGCGGTAGTCTCCATTGTCGTCCAGCGAGGACGTGTCCTTGAGCCTGTAGGTGTAATGACCACAGGTCCAGCAGTCGAAGTTTCGCATGTGGGTGCACAGACAGGTCTTGTCGAACACCTTGACCTTCTTCGCGTCCGGGTGAGCAGCCACCTCGCGGTTGTAGGCCTCGATGTACTGGCAGTTGCCGCTGGAGTCGAGCAGGTAGCCGTAAGCCTCGCAGTTGGGGCGGATACCGGAGCCGATTGCCGGACTACTCTTGAGCATCCGCATCGGATAGCCTGTGGGCGAGATCTGGTTGACCTCGATCTCGTCTTCCTTGGCCTTGAAGTAGTCCTGCTTGACCTCGTCGGGCAGGCCGCACTCCTTGGTTACGGTGAAGCGAGTCGCGACCTGGACCGCGCTCGCTCCGGCCTCGAGGAAATTCACCGCGTCCGTGCCAGTGAAGATGCCGCCGGCCGGGATCAGCGGGATGTCGAGCTGCTGTTCGCGCAGCCAGTCGGTGATCTCGGCGACGATGGCAGCAAGGTCGTATTGCGCCCAGTCCATGCCAAAGCCGAGGTGGCCGCCGGCGAGCGGCCCCTCGACCACTACGTAGTCGGGCATGCGGCCAGTGCGTGCGCTCTTCTTCAGGAACAGCTGCAGCGCGCGCAGCGAGCTGACGATGATGCCGAGCTTGACGTCCTTGAAGCGGGGATGGTCCTCGATCAGCGCAAAGGACCCCAGATGCAGGCCAGCCGCCAGGGTGATGCCGTCGATGCCGTGGTCCATGGCCGTGCGCAGGCGCACCCGGAGGGTGTCCTTGGGCGCGTTCATGGTCAGCTTCTCCATGCAGTTGATGAACACCATGCCAGGTCCGCGCTTGCGTTCCATGGTGCGCGCGACATGGGTGGCGGTGGCTTCGGCAATCAGGCCAAGATCGAACTGCACCACCGACTTGTCGGCGTTGGCAACGTTGAACTTGTACTGCTGCAGCTTGTTCTTGACGTACTTGGTGTTGTAGCGACGATCGGACACGGTCGGGAGCATCGCGTCCGAAATGTGACCGACGCCACCTAGCCGGGCTGTTTCGAGCGCGAGGTCGGCTGTGGAAATGTCCACGCCCATGCCGCCCACCATGATCGGTACCAGTTCATCGGCGCCCAGTCGCAGGCGAAAGTCATCTACGCGCTTCATCGAATCGTGTCCGCTTTGTCGGAAGTCCGCCATTATCGCTCTTCCCGGCCTCCGGGCCCAGCGTTGCGTGAGGCTTCCGATGCGCGACGTAGCGGCGGTTTGGCCGCGAGCCCGTGTTTCCCGCGTCCGCCGTGCTGCGGGCGGGGTGTGGCATCCGCTTACAAAAGCGTGAGGCGTTGAGCGGGCTCAGGCATTGAATGCGTGAGCCGAACTGCGTACCATCACGGTCATGGTTGTAATCCCGGCAATCTGGAGGCGTTCTGGACAGGGGTTCGATTCCCCTCACCTCCACCCAAGGGCATTCGGGAGTGCGTTTGGGTGGGGGTGTACTGGTTTCGACAGGGCGGGCAAAGGTGAGCAGGCAACCCGAGAGGCGACGGACGTAATCCGCGCAAATCCATAAACGCCAACGATGAGCGTTTCGCACTGGCCGCTTAAGGTCTATGCCGAGGCTGCTTGAGCCTTGTTACCAAAGAAAAGCCGGTGGGGACTTCGGTCCCCATCGTCACGTCTACGACACGGCTTTTCGCGTCGGCGCCGACCGATGTGTCGACGCCTTCGACATCACGGCCCTTCGTGTCGATTATTCGCGGTTACGACGACAGGTCTGTGCGCTGGCATTGCGAACGGGCGCACTTGCCCTGCGCGCGAACGACGCAATGGTGCGCCGAAAAGCAAAACGCCAGCCCCGAAGGGCTGGCGTAAGTGCTTGATGCGATTGGTGGGCCCCCTGGGAGTCGAACCCAGCACCAACGGATTATGAGTCCGCTGCTCTAACCAGGCATGAGCTAGAGGCCCGGTGCTACTGGAATCTCTATGCGTCGCTGTCGAGGAAGCTGCGCAGCTTCTCCGAGCGGCTCGGGTGACGCAGCTTGCGCAGCGCCTTGGCTTCGATCTGGCGGATACGCTCGCGGGTGACGTCGAACTGCTTGCCGACCTCCTCCAGCGTGTGGTCGGTGTTCATCTCGATGCCGAAACGCATGCGCAGCACCTTGGCTTCGCGCTGGGTCAGGGAGTCGAGCACCTCGCAGGTGGCGTCGCGCAGGCCGGAGTACATCGCCGCCTCGGCCGGAGCCAGGGTGGCGGTGTCCTCGATGAAATCGCCCAGATGGGAGTCGTCGTCGTCGCCGATCGGCGTCTCCATGGAGATCGGCTCCTTGGAGATCTTCATGATCTTGCGGATCTTCTCCTCGGGCATCTCCATCTTCTCGGCCAGCGTCGCCGGGTCCGGTTCCTGCCCGGTTTCCTGCAGGATCTGGCGGCTGATGCGGTTCATCTTGTTGATCGTCTCGATCATGTGCACCGGGATGCGGATGGTGCGCGCCTGGTCGGCGATCGAGCGCGTGATGGCCTGGCGGATCCACCACGTGGCGTAGGTCGAGAACTTGTAGCCACGGCGGTATTCGAATTTATCGACCGCCTTCATCAGGCCGATGTTGCCTTCCTGGATCAGGTCGAGGAACTGCAGCCCGCGGTTGGTGTACTTCTTGGCGATCGAGATCACCAGGCGCAGGTTGGCTTCGGTCATTTCGCGCTTGGCGCGGCGCATCTTGGCTTCGCCGGTGGACATCTGGCGGTTGATGTCCTTCAACTCCTTGAGCGGAATGCCGATCCTGTCCTGCAGGTCGATGAGCTTTTGCTGCTCCTCGAGCACCGCCGGGTGGATTCGCATGAGGCCTTCGGCGTAGTTCTTGCCGGAGGCAATCTCGTCCTTGAGCCAGTCGAGGTTCACTTCCTGGCCGGGGAAGACCTTGATGAAGTGCTGGCGCGGCATGCCGGCGCGGTCGACGCACAATTGCAGGATCTGGCGTTCGTGGCTGCGCACCTGCTCGACCATGTGGCGGACCGAATCGCATAGCTTCTCGATGGCCTTGGCGGTGAAGCGGATGTTGAGCAGTTCGTCCGAGATCTGCTGCTTGAGCTCGAGGTAGGCCTTGTCCTGCGAGTCCTTCTTGTCGAGGACCGTCATCTTGCGGGCATACAGTTCGCGGATGACGTCGAAGCGGGCGAGCGCGTCGTTCTTGAGCTGGAGCAGCGAGGCAGCGTTGGCGCGCTCGGCGCTGTCGGCATCGTCTTCCTCGTCCTCGCTGTCGTCGGCGCCATCCTCGTCTTCGCTGTCTTCGTCCTCCTCCTCGGCGCTGGCTGCGGCGTCGTCGTCCGCGCCTTCTTCGCTGCTGGCGTTGGGGTCGATCAGACCGTCGACGAGTTCATCGATCTTGGCTTCGTCGCGCGCGATGCGGTCGACGATCTCGAGCATCTCGGCGATCGTGGTGGGGCAGGCGGAGATGGCCTGCACCATGTGCTTGAGGCCGTCCTCGATGCGCTTGGCGATCTCGATTTCGCCCTCGCGGGTGAGCAGCTCGACCGTGCCCATCTCGCGCATGTACATGCGCACCGGGTCGGTGGTGCGGCCGAACTCGGAGTCGACCGACGACAGTGCCTGCTCGGCCTCCTCTTCGGCGACGTCCTCGTCGACGTTGGTCGCGACGCTGTCCGACATGAGCAGGTCTTCCGCGGCCGGAGCCTCGTCGTAGACCTGGATGCCCATGTTGTTGAACGTGGCGATGATGCCTTCGATCTGTTCGGCGTCGGCGACGTCGTCGGGCAGGTGGTCGCTGATCTCGGCGTAGGTGAGGTAGCCACGTTCCTTGCCGAGCGTGATCAGGGTCTTCAGGCGCGTGCGCCGCACCTCCGCATCCAACGGGGTGGCTGCGGGGCTTTCGACGACCGGTGATGCCTTGTCCTTCGCCTTCGAGGGGCGGCCCTTCGTGGCGCCGTCCTTGCGCGGATCCTTGGCTTTTTCGCGTGCCATAGCACTCCTCAGGTGAGGGTGTAAGAAAATGAGAAACCCGAAATTGTACTATAAATCTGAGACTTTGCCGCTGCTGGCGAGGTTCCGTTTCTCGATCAGCAGTTCGCCGAGCCGGTGGCGCCCGGCGGCGTCCAGGCCGGATTCACGATCTCTTTGTAGCAGGGCGGCGATCTCATTGCCGACGCTGTCGGCGTGCAGCTTGCGCAATGCGTCCTCGAAAAGCGTCTCGACCACGGCTTCGTCAAATTCGGATTCGACGAGTTCCGCCGCGACGCGGGAGAGTGTTTCGGCGTGCGGCGTGTCGCGGAAGCGCTCTATCAGGGCGCCCAGGCCGCCCGCGGGGATGGGTTCGCCCAGGCTCAGCATGTCGATGATGGCGATCAGTGCAAGGCCTTCGGGGCTGCTGTCGGGTACCAGGCTCACGGGCAGGCGAGCGGCCCAGGTCGGGTGCTGCAGGACCAGGCGCAGCAGCGTTCCCGTCGTCGACGGCGGCTTGCGGCGGCCGTGCGGTCGCGAACGCTGGGCGGGCTGCGGGTTGCGGCGCGGGCGCGGCGGTGCAGCGCTCGGCTCGTCAGGCGAGGCGGTGGTC
>NZ_AMXB01000033.1:0-55746 GCF_000310125.2 Thauera sp. 27 | reverse complement strand
CGCGCCAGGCCGGCGCCGGCGACTGCGCGCGCGCCGACGCCGCGGCCAGCTGAGCATCCGGCTGCCGATCGCCCCCTGCCGGAGGGCGTGCGCCTGTCCAAGGTGATGGCCGAGCGCGGGCTGTGCTCGCGACGCGAGGCCGACGAGTACATCGAGCGCGGTTGGGTCTTCGTCGAAGGCAAGCGTGTGTCCGAACTCGGCGTGCGCATCGACCCCGATGCCCGTGTCACGCTCGCGCCCGAGGCCACGCGCAGCCAGCAGCAGCGCGTCACCATCCTGCTGCACAAGCCGGTGGGCTATGTGTCCGGCCAGCCCGAGCCGGGCTATGCGCCCGCGGTGAGCCTGATCGGTGCCGACAACCAGTTCGACCGCGACACGGCGCAGCGCTTCCACCCCAGCCACCTCAAGCAGCTCGCGCCTGCGGGGCGGCTGGACATCGACTCCACCGGCCTGCTGGTGCTGACCCAGGATGGCCGCATCGCCCGCCAGCTCATCGGTGAGGACTCCAAGGTCGACAAGGAGTACCTGGTACGGGTCGAAGGCCGCATCATCGACGGCGGCCTGGCCTTGCTCAACCATGGCCTCATGCTCGACGACCGTCCGCTGCGCCCCGCCAAGGTCGAGTGGATCAACGACGACCAGCTGCGCTTCGTGCTCAACGAAGGCCGCAAACGCCAGATCCGCCGCATGTGCGAACTTGTGGGCCTGAAGGTCGTTGGTCTCAAGCGCGTGCGTATCGGCCGCGTCAAGCTCGGCGATCTGCCACTCGGGCAGTGGCGTTTCCTGCGCGCGGACGAGGGGTTCTGAGCGCTACCCAGGGCTGCGCTCAGTCTCCATGGCGGGGTGCAGAGGCCTGAGCGCGTTCGCGCGCGACGTCGGCGGCGAGTTCGTCGCCCAGCGGCCCGGTCTTCGGGGTCATTCCGGAGCGGTGGGCAGCGCGCGCCATGGCGTGCGCGGCGAGCGGTGCGGTGGCGAGCACGATGACCAGGGCGAACACTGCCGCCAGCGCAAAGGCGCCGCTGGTGGCTGCCGCGACGCCGCCGAGGATGAGCGCGGCGCCGAGCGCGCCCGCCTTGCTCGCAGCGTGCATGCGGGTGTAGCTGTCGGGCAGGCGCAATACGCCAATGGCGCCGATCAGGCCGATCAGGGCACCCAGCAACAGCAGGGCAGACGATAGCCAGGCGAGGAATCCGTTGCTCATGGCTTGTCCTCCATCGGTTGCGGGCTGAGCGCGGCGGGTTCGTCCGGCGGCGGGCGGTCTACCCAGGTCACCTTTTCGTCCGCACCGCGGCCGCGGCGGCGGAACATCAGGATGAAGGCCGTGGTGCCGAGGAATGACACCAGCGCCAGCACCACGGCGCCATCGAGCAGCATCGGTTCCGCGGTCGCCAGCGCCAGCAGGGCAATGACGCCGATCCCGAGCAAGGTCAGCGCATCGATCGAGACCACGCGGTCGGTTGCGTGCGGGCCGCGGATCAGGCGCACGAGCACGAGAACCGCGCTGATGCCCTGGAGTGCGAAGGTGAGGGGCAGTACCCAGCTGGCGCCGGCGATTTCGCTGATCATGCCTGTCCTCCATCGGTGGCCTTGGGGGCGGGCGGCTCGCCGCCATCGATCCAGGCAAGCAGCCGGCGCTCGATCTCGCGCACGCCGGACTCCACTGCGTCGGCGTCCCGGGCGTCGATGGCGTGGATGTACAGCAGGCCCGATTCGGGCGCGTAGTCGAGGGCGAGGGTGCCCGGTGTGAGCGTCAGCAGACAGCCGAGCAGGGTGGCGACGCGATCGTCCCGGCGCGCCAGGCGCAGCTTGATCACCGCAGGTTGTGGCCGCACGCTGCGGCCGAGCACGATGCGGGCGACGTCGATGCTGGCCTTGAAGATCTCGGCGGCAAACCAGAACGCGAAGCGCGTGCCGTGTTCGAGCCGGCACACGTAGCGGCGAAGGCCGAGCAGGTCGCTCGCCAGGCGCAGCCCGATGTGGATCACCACAAAGGCGGCCAGCACGCCGAGCGGGCTGAGAACACCGACGAAGGCCGCGAGGCCCACCGCAAGCAGAATATGCAAGCCCAACATGTTCATCGCCCTCCGGCCGCGACCACGGCCTGGATGTAGGCCTGCGGTGCGGCGAGTTGGTCGGCCGCGGCGACCGCGTAGTCCATCACCGGGCCGGCACCAAGGCCGATCGCCACGGTCATCGCAGCCAGCGCGCTCACGGCCCACAGCGCCGGGCGCAGGCCGGCCGCGCTGCGTGCGCTGATACCGCCCGCGGGGTGGGGCTTGAGGAAGGCCTCGTTCCAGATCTTGCTCATCGACAGCAGCGTGAAGATGCCGGTGACCAGGGCCACCGCGGCGGCGATCCAGGCACTCGCATCGAGGCTGGCCTTGACCAGCACGAACTTGGCCCAGAACCCGGACAGCGGCGGGATGCCCGCAAGCGACAGGGCAGGGATGGCGAACAGGATCGCCAGCCAGGGCGCATGGGCGTACAGACCGCCCATTGCGGCCAGGCGCTCCGAGCCCGTAAGGCGGGCGGCGATGCCGCCGATGAAGAACAGGTTTGCCTTCACGACGATGTGGTGGATGAGGTAGAACACGGCGCCGGCGAGCGCGAGCGGCGTGGCCAGCGCCAGGCCCAGGATCATGTAGCCGACCTGGCTTACGATGTGAAAGGACAGGATGCGCCGTACCTCGACCTGGGCCGCGGCGCCGAGCACGCCGATGAGCATGGTCGCGCACGCCACCCACAGCAGCACGTCGTGGGCGATGCCCGCGTCCGGCCAGAACAGGGTGACGATGCGGATCAGCGCATACACCCCCACCTTGGTGAGCAGGCCGGCGAACAGTGCGGAGATCGGCGTCCACGCGACGTGGTAGGACGCCGGCAGCCAGCCGAACACCGGGAACAGCGCCGCCTTGATCGAGAACGCGGTGAGCATCAGTACGATCGCCGCATTGGCCGTGGCCGGCACCTCGCCGGCGGCGAAGGCCTGCGCCAGCAAAGCCATGTTGAGGCTGCCGCTGGCGCCGTAAAGCATGCCGGCGGCGAGCAGGAACATCATCGTTGCGACCAGGTTGAGCACCACGTACACCACGGTGCCGGACAGCCGGCGCTTGCCGCCACCCAGCACCAGCAGGGCGAACGAGCCCACCAGCAGCACCTCGAACCAGACGTAGAGATTGAACACGTCGCCCGTGATGAAGGCGCCGCACACGCCGACCAGCAGGCCGTGCACCAGTGGGTGGAAGCCGCGGCTGCGCGCCGGGTCGTCGTCGCGCGCCAGCGCGAACACCACGGTGGCGAGGCCGATGATGCCTGTGATCGCCACCATGGCGGCGGAGAGGCGGTCGATCACCACGCTGATGCCGTAGGGTGCCGCCCAGCTGCCGGCCTGGCTGGCGAGGATGCGCCCCTCCGCGGCGAATACCACCAGCGCCAGGCCGACCGCGGCCAGGGCGGCAGCGCCGGCAAGGCTGAAGAAGGTCGCAAGGCGGCCGTGGCGACGTGCGAGCAGGGTCAGGACCAGGGTGGCGAGCGGGATCAGGATGGGAGCGATGATGAGGGCGTTCATGCCTTGCCCTCCGTTTCCGCTGCCCTTGCGGGCGTGGCGTGGCCGTCCGCGACGGGCTTGGGCGCCAGATCCGGTGCCGGCTCCTCGGCCACCGCCGTGATGCGATCGGTCTCGACGTTGTCGTGCAGCTCCCAGCTGCGCTTGAGTACGGCGAGTGCGAACACGAAGAGGGCGAAGCCGATGACGATTGCGGTCAGCACGAGCGCCTGGGGCAGCGGGTTGGCTGCCAGCGCGGGGGCGCCGCTCTCGCCCACGAAGGCGGCGGCGCGGCCATCGAGGCGGCCGGAGACGAACACGGCGAGGTTTACCCCGTTGCCAAGCACGATGACGCCGAGCACGACGCGCAGCAGGCCGCGGTCAAGCATCATCCAGATGCCGATGGCGACGAGCAGTCCGACGGTGATGGAGGCGATGATTTCCATGGTTCAGTCCTCGCGCTCGAGCAGTCGGAACAGCATCAGCAGTACGCCGCCCAGCACGGTGAAGAAGACGCCGACATCGAACAGCAGGGGGGTCCCCAGCGGCAGCCCGCCGGGGAACAGCCAGCCACCGGTGAGGAAGGCCTGGCCCTGCAGCAGGCCGATCACACCCGCTGATGCAGCCAGGGCGAGGCCGACGGCGAGGACGGTGGTCGGCGGTACGCGCAGCACGGCGCGCGCGCGGTTGACGCCAAAAGCCAGTGCCAGCAGCACCGCCGAGGTCGCCGCCACCAGCCCGCCGATGAAGCCGCCACCGGGCAGGTTGTGCCCGCGCCACAGCAGCATCAGCGAAATGAGCGCGAGCAGCGCGGACAGCGGGCGGATGCCGTGGCGCAGCAGCACCGAGCCGAAGTCCGAACTGCCTTCGGCCGCGACCTTGCCGGGTTTGCCGCTGCCGAGCAGGGGAGCGGCCGCGAGTGCGGCCAGCCCGACGACCAGGATCTCGCCCAGGGTGTCCAGGGCGCGGAAATCGACCAGGATCACGTTCACCACGTTGGCGCCGTGGCCGCCCGGCAGGCTGTTGTCCAGGTACCAGCGCGCGATGTCGCCCGGCAAGGGCTGGCTGACGGTCATCAGCATCATCGCGCTCACGACCAGCCCGATCGCGCCGGCGATGAGGGCATGAAAGCGTTTGGCTGCCGGTTTGCGCGAGCCGACCATCCGCGTTGGCGGCAGGTTGCGCAGCACCAGGGCCAGAAAGATGACGGTCAGCGTCTCCACCATCAGCTGCGTGATGGCCACGTCGGGCGCGCGTGCGGCGAGGAAGAACAGCGCCAGCCCGAGACCGCTCGCACCCAGGGTCGCGATCAGGGCCACGCGGCCCGGCATTACCGCAGCGGCGGCGGCACCGGCAACCGCAAGCACGCAGCCGACCAGGGCGGCGAGATTGACCGGGTTGGTGACCTCGGGCCAGGCCAGGTCTTCTCCGGTGGAGGCGAAGACCCCTATGAGGGCGAAACCGACGATCGCGACCACCAGCGCGCTGATGTGCTGGCGCAGCGAACCATGCTGGAAGCGGTCGGCCACCCCGCCTGCAAACAGGAAGACGCGCTTGAGCAGGCGGTCCCAGATCATGTCGCCGCTGGTGCGCCACAGCACACGCCACAGCGACAGGCGCCGCCGCACGCGGGTCCGCCGCAGGTAGAAGAACACACCCAGGGCAACCGTGAGCAGGCTGGCCACCAGAGCCGGCGTGATTCCGCCCCACAGGTAGAGGTTGACCGGCACGGCGGTGCCGGACACCGCCTGCACGGCGGCGTCGATCAGCCAGACCTCGGCGAGGTTGTTGAAGGCGCCGAATACGAAGCCACCCACGGCCAGCAGCATGGGGCCGATCCACATCGGCAGGCTCACCTCGTGTGGCTTGTGCGGATAGCGGCCTTCCTTGCCGAGGAAGGCGCGCACGAACACGAGACCGGCAGCGGTGAGCAGCAAGGCATTGGTGAGGATCATCACCAGGGTGGTGACCCAGCCCGCCATGCCGAGCTCGATGAGGCCGGCGTACTTGAACTCCTTGGCAATGAAGCCGAAGAACGGTGGCAGGCCGGCGTTGGAGAACGCCGCCAGTGCCACGGCAAAGCCGGTGAGCGGCATGTAGCGCAGCAGGCCGCCGAGCCTGGAGATCTGGCGTGTGCCGGTCGCGTGGTCGATCGAGCCCACCGCCATGAACAGCGCTGCCTTGTAGAAGGCATGCGCGACCAGGTAGATCGCGAAGGCTTGCAGGCCATAGGGGGTATTGGTGCCGAGCAGCATGGTGAGCTGGCCGAGCACGGTGACCGTGGTGTAGGCCAGTACGCGCTTGAGGTCGGTCTGGCGGATCGCCAGTACGGCGCCGACCAGCGCGGTGGTGGCGCCGACAGTGATCAGGATCGTGCTCCAGCTCATCGAGCCGCTGAGCGATGGGTTCAGGCGTGCGAGCAGGTACACGCCCGCCTTGACCATGGTCGCCGAGTGCAGGTAGGCCGACACCGGTGTGGGTGCGGCCATCGCGTTTGGCAGCCAGAGGTGGAAAGGCACCTGGGCCGACTTGGTGAAGGCGCCGAGCAGCACCAGGGCGAGGATGGCGGGGTAGAGTGCATGATCGGCGATCAGCGCGGGAGAGAGGCCCGAGAACTGCCAGCTGCCGCCGACATTGCCGAGCAGGATCAGGCCGGCGAGCAGGGCCAGGCCGCCGCCGCCGGTGATGAGCAGGGCCTGCAGCGCCGAGCGCCGAGACTCCGCCTGGTCGTGCTGGAAGCTGATGAGCAGGAAGGAGGTGACGCTGGTCAGCTCCCAGAACACGAACATCACGATCAGGTCGTCCGCAAGCACCAGGCCGAGCATGGCGGCCATGAAGCCCAGCAGGTAGGCGTAGAAGCGGCCAAGGTGGTGATGGTCGGACAGGTAGGCGCCGGCATACAGCACGATCAGCGTGCCAATGCCGCTGATCAGCAGGGCGAACAGCAGCGACAGCCCGTCCAGGCGGAAGGCGAGTTCGATGCCGAGCGCGCCGACCCAGGTCACGCTCTGCGTGATAACGCCGCCCTGTGCGACCTCGGGCACCAGCGTGACGAAATAGGCAAACACCGAAAGCGGCGCGAGCGCGAGGATCCAGCCCGCGCGATCGTCCAGCGGACGGGTCAGCAATGGCGCGGCCAGCATCGCCAACGCGATCAGTCCGATGCTGGTCAGCACGCCTTCACCCGCTTCATGCACATGTTCGTCATCTCCCTTCGAGGCTGCCGTCGGCACCATGGCGCGCGGCACATTATCGTTCTATGCGGGAGAAACTGACTATGCGCGTCAGCCCGGGGTTCCTCAATGTCGTCAAAAAGCGAACGGCTGGCGCCTTGTCAGGGCACCAGCCGTCGTCCTCGGGCGCGGAGTCCCGGCGCCAAGTCGGGCGTGCTCGTCGCGTTCGCCGCGACGCTTGGTGCAGGCCGCAGCGCTTGAACTGCGGCGTCAGTGCGCGGCCTTGCGTGAAGTCCTGCGCATGCGCGCATCGAGTTCGGGGTGGGCCTCGTACAGGCCGCTCACCTTGGCAAAGCATCCCTGCAGCGGACACTTGCGCCCTGGCGGGCATTCATGCTCGACTGCGCATTCCATCTGGGTTTCATCCAGCACTACCATGGTACGGGCGGCTTCGCAGCGGGCGATGGGGGCATCCAGCGTGCACATGATCATCTCCTCGTGTCGTTCTTTTGCGATGACTGAAGTCCATTCGTTGTGCGGCGTGAAATATTTCACGTCACGCTTGATTTCAATCTAGCCGATGTGCGCTGCCGCGCTGCTCGATCTGCCAGGAGTTTGACAAAAATCAAGCACCTGCGGCCTCGTCACCAGGCGTGCTATTCCGCCCGCAGCGCGTCGACGGCGTTCATGCCCGCAGCGCGCCGCGCTGGCAGGACGCCGGCGAGCAGGCCGACCATCATCGCGAGCGCCTGGGCGATGACAACGAAATGCCATGGGGTGCTGACCGGCATCGCCGGCAACAGCAGGCCGATGCCCTGAGCGAGTCCGATGCCGGCGGCCAGGCCGAGCAGGCCGCCCAGGCTTGCCAGCACCACCGCTTCGCCGAGGAAGATTGCGAGGATGGTGCGTCGGCGTGCGCCGAGGGCGACGAGCAGGCCGATCTCGTTGGTGCGCTCGCTGACGGCAATCGTCATGATGGTGACGATACCGACGCCGCCCACCACCAGCGAGATGCCGCCGAGTGCGCCGACCGCGGCGGTCAGGATGGCGAGGATGTTCGACAAGGTGGCGAGCATGTCCTCCTGCGTGATGATGGTGAAGTCCTCGCGGCCGTGGCGGGCGCTCATCAGCGTGCGTACGCTCTCGGCCACCTGTGCGGCCGGTACCGTGGGCGCATAGGTGAGCGCGATCTCCATCACGCCGTCGCGGCGGAACAAGGCCAGGCCGCGCGCCACCGGGATGTAGGCGGCGTCGTCCAGGTCAACGCCGAGGAACTGACCCTTTTCCTCCATGATGCCGACGACGCGGAAGCGCTCGTCACCGATCTGCACGCGTTCGCCGAGTGCGTTGCCGACGCCGAAGAGCTCCCGTTTCAGCTTTGCGCCCAGCACGACGAAGGCGCGCGCGCTGCTTGCTTCGTCTGGCGGCAGGAACTGGCCGATGCGCACGCGGATCGAGTACACCTCCTGCATCTGCGGTCCGACACCGAGCACCATCGTGCGTCGCACACGCCCCTGGGCACGGACCTCGGCGTTGCCGCTCACAGAGGCGCTGACCTGGCGCACATGGGGCAGCTGTGCAAGCGCTGCCGCATCGTCAAGGGTGAGGTCGCGCGCGGTGGAGGGCAGCCCGGGGGGGCCGCCGCGCGCGCCTTGGCGGCCAGGCGTGATGCTGAGCACATTGGTGCCGAACTGGCTGAACTCGGCGAGCACGAAGCGGTGCAGGCCCTCGCCGATCGACGTCAGCAGGATCACCGCGGCGATGCCCACGGCGATGCCGAGCAGGGTCAGGAAGCTGCGCAGCCGGTGCGCGGTGAGCGCGCGCAGGGCGAGGTGGAGACTGTCCTGCCAGCGCATGCTGTGTCAGCGCCTGGCCAGGGCTTGTACCGGATCGAGCGCGGCGGCGCGGCGCGCGGGCAGCACGCCGAAGGCGATGCCGGTGCCGAGTGCGGTACCAAGCGCGGCGATCACCGCCCAGTCGGGCGGCCAGGCAGGCAGCATGGGCCAGGTCAGGCGCACGCCCCAGGCGCCGAGGTGGCCGAGCGCGAAGCCGGTGAGCGCGCCCGCGACCGACAGCAGCGCGGCCTCGGTGAGGAAAGCGGCACGGATGCTCGCGGTGCTGGCGCCGAGTGCCTTGAGCAGGCCGATCTCGGCGGTGCGCTGGGTGACCGCCACCAGCATCACGTTCATCACCAGGATGCCGGCTACGGCGAGACTGATCGCGGCGATGCCGGCGACGCCCAGTGTGAGTGCGCCGAGGATGCGGTCGAAGGTGCCGAGCACGGCGTCCTGGGTGATCACGGTGACGTCGAGTTCGCCGTCGCGGCGTGCGCGCAGCAACTCCTCGAGCTGGCGCTGGGCGGCGGGCAGGGCATCGCGCTGGGTGGTCTCGACCAGGATGCGGAATAGGCCATTGGTGTTGAACATGGCTTGCGCCGTGGCCACTGGTACCAGCACCAGTTCGTCGGTCGTCATGCCCAGGCCCTGGCCGCCCGGAGCGAGCGTACCGATGACGCGCAGCCGGGTGTCGCCGACCCGAATCATGCGGCCGACCGCCGGTTCGTGGCCGAACAGTTCGGCGCGGATGGCGTCGCCGAGCACCGCCAGCGCACTGGCGCGCTCAAAGTCCTCGCGGGGCAGGAAGCTGCCGTGTGCCATGCGCATGCCGCGCAGTTCGAGAAAATCGGTGCTGGTGCCGACCACCATCACCTCGCGCAGCCGGCCAGCGGCTGCAACCTCGGTGTTGCCCACCGTGATCGGTGCTACGCGCTGCACCAGTGGCAGGCGCAACAGGGCTGCGGCGTCGGCATTGGTTAGTTCGCGCGGGGTGCTGGTGACGAAGCTGCCCGGATTGACGCCGCCGGTCTCGGTGCGCCCAGGCAGCACGATCAGCAGCTGTGCGCCGAGCGCAGCGAATTCGCCCACCACATAGCGGCGCGCGCCGTCGCCGAGCGCGGTCAGCACCACGACTGCGGCGACGCCGATCGACATCGCCAGCGTCATCAGCGCGGTCCGCAGCGGGTAGGCGGTGGCGGCGCGGGTGGCGAAGCGCAGGGTGTCGGTCGGGCTCATGCGGGCAGCTCGTGCCGGCGCAGATCCTGGGCGATGGCACCGTCCTCCATGCGCAGCCAGCGATGGGCGCGCTCGCCCATCGCTGGGTCATGGGTGACCACGATCAGCGTGGTGCCCGCAGTGTTGAGCGCCTCGAGCAGGGCGGTGACCTCGTGACCGGTGCTGCGGTCAAGGTTGCCGGTGGGTTCGTCGGCCAGCAGGACGGCCGGGCGCATGATGGTGGCGCGGGCGATCGCCACGCGCTGGCGCTGACCACCGGAGAGTTCCTCCGGTCGGTGGTGGGCGCGGCCTTCGAGGCCGAAGTCCTTCAGCGCCTGCGCGATGCGCGCACTACGCTCGGTGGCCGCCAGGCCGGCCAGCATCAGCGGCAAGCCGATGTTTTCCGCTGCCGTCAGCCGTGGCACGAGGTGAAAACTCTGGAACACGAAGCCGATGCGTGCGCTGCGCACGGCCGCCTGTTCGTCCGCCGACAGCGTCGTGACGTCGCGACCTTCCAGGTGGTAATTGCCGCCGTCGGGGCGGTCGAGCAGGCCGAGCAGGTTGAGCAGGGTGGACTTTCCAGAACCGGAGGGGCCCATCACCGAGACGTAGTCGCCGGCCTCGATGCGCAGGCTCACGTCGCGCAGCGCATGCACCTCGCTGTCACCGAGCCTGAAGATGCGATTTATGCCGTCGAGTTCGATCTGGGCCATGGCCGTGCGTACGTCTCGGCTGTGCTGCATGTGTGCTCAGGGCGCAGCCTGAAGGGTCACCTTCGCGCCCGCAGACACGCCGTCGCGCTCCAGCGAAGTCACGATACGCTCGCCTGCGGCCAGTCCGGACAGGACCTCGGTGAACGCCCAGTTCGCCACCCCGGTCTCGAGTTCGCGCTCGATCAGGGTGTCGCCCTCGACGACCAGCACCCGCCTGCCTTCGCGCAGCGCGCTGGTGGGGATGCGCAGCGTGTCGGCGCGGGTGGCGAGCACGATCTCGACGTCGGTGCTGTAACCCACGAGCATGCCGCGCGCCTCCTCGGGACGCACGAAGTCCACGTCGACCGCCACGGTGCGGGCCTGGCGCTCGACCGCGGTGATGTAGGGTGCGACGCGCTTGACCCGGCCTTCGAACACGGTGCCGGGCATGGCTTCGAGCGTGATCCGAACCGGCAGGCCGGGCTGGATTCTGGGCGCGTCGATCTCGTCCATCGGTGCCTTCACGTAGAGGCAGGAATCGTCGATGAGGTCGATCGCCGGCGGTGTCGGCACACCGGGGGGCGAGGGCGTGGAGTATTCGCCCAGCTCGCCGCTGATCTTGGCCACCGTGCCGGCGAAGGGCGCGGTGAGCACCAGGCGCTGGCGCTCGGTTTCGGTGGCGGCGAGCTGGGCCTCGGCGGTGGCGATGTCGGCACGGGCGGTGTCGCAGGCGGCGCGGCGTGCGCGCGCCTCGGTGCGCGCACGCTCCTCGACGCTGGCGGAAACAAAACCACGCCGCACCAGCTGCGCCTGGCGTGCCGCCTCGCGCTCGGCGTTGTCGGCCAGGGTGCAGGCTTCGTGCACGCGCTGGCGGGCGGTTGCGAGTTGGGCCCGATTGACCGCCGCGCGTGCATCGAGGTCGCCGTGCCACAGGCGCATCAGCACCTGCCCGGCTTCCACCCGGTCGCCCTCTTCCACCCCCAGCCAGTCGATGCGGCCGCCCACGATGGTGGCCAGCCGTGTGCGCTGGCAGGCCTCTATCTCGCCCGCACGGGTATTGGTCAGCGTGGCCTCGACCGTGCCGCGGGCGACCTCATGCACCACCACCTCGACCGGTTTCGGTCTGGTGAGCCACCAGATCCCTGCGCCTGCCAGCGCGGCGAGGAGTGCGAGGAGAAGAAGACGGCGCAGGGCTTTCATCGAGCGTGGACGTTCAGAGCTCGTCGAAGAAGTCGGAGTCGAGGCGTTTCAACTCGATCCTGCGCTTCACCGACACGCCGACCTTGTGTTCGACCGCGAGCCGGGCGAACTCCTCGCCATCGATCAGGGGACGAATGAGTTCGTGATACTTGGGTACCGTCATGGAGATCCCACGGAGCCATTCTTGGCGTTACTCAGAATCGCTTCAGCCCACTCGAGCAGCGCCAGTGTTTCCAATCGGGTGCGTTCCCGGTTCAGGGAAAAGCTTTGATCCAGTCCCGTGTCGTATCGGGCCGCAACTCCGAAGGGGGTAAGCCTCTCGAGGAATATGTCCTGGTCGGGAGGCTGAATTCCGTTCTGCTTTAGCAGAGCGAGCAGCATCGCGATGTTGTGCGTCCTCGGAAAGAGGACGTTCGCATTTGCGAGAACGGCTTTGGTACCTTTTTCTGCCGTCTGCTGGGCGTGGAATCCGATGACCCAGTCCGGTGCTGCGGGATCCTGCGCCAAACGGTCGACCACATAGGCATCGTCCCGCGCCCTGCGCAGCAATCCGAGCGCGGGTTCACCGGGGGAATGCATGGACCCGTCCTTCGCGAGTGGCGCGCCAAGCGAGGGTGTTCGGCTGGGTGCACTCCTGCTCGAACGCTTCATCGCTCATCACGACCACGTCGGCCGGGATCAATTGACGACCGAGCAGGGAGGCGAGGCGGGCCATCTCGTCGAAACGGTTGCGCACCTCCGGCTCCACTACGAGCAGGTCGAGGTCGCTGTCATCGCGAGCCTCCCCGCGTGCTTGCGAACCGAACACGATCACGCGGCTGCCGGGTGGCAGGTGGCCGCGCAGGCAGTCGAGCGAGGCTGCGATTGGGTCGGTCGTTCGGGCTGAGATGGCCATGCTCGCTCTCCTTTGGCTGGGGCTTACTTCCCGCCCTTCGCCCACGAATCCTTCAGCGTCACCGTGCGATTGAAGACCGGTGCGCCGGGCCTGGAGTCCACCCGGTCGGCCACGAAGTAGCCGTGGCGTTCGAACTGGAAGCGCTCTTCCGGTTGTGCATCCTTGAGCGCGGGCTCCAGGTAGGCGGTGATGATGCGCTTGCTGTCCGGGTTGATGTCGTCTAAGAAGCTGCGCTCGGCGTCGGGCGCGTCGCCCTCGCGGCGCTGGCCGGGATGGGGGTGGGCGAACAGGCGGTCGTAGATGCGCACCTCTGCCTCGTAGCCGTGCGCGACCGACACCCAGTGCAGGTTGCCCTTGACCTTGTAGTTGTCGGCGCCGGGCGTGCCGGACTTGGAGTCGGGCATGTACTCGGCGAGCACGGCGGTGATGTTGCCGGCGGCGTCCTTCTCGCAGCCAATGCACTTGACGACGAAGCCGTAGCGCAGGCGCACCATGTTGCCGGGGTACAGACGGTGGAAGCCCTTGACCGGCTCTTCCATGAAGTCCTCGCGCTCGATCCACAGCTCACGGCCGAAGGGCATGTCACGCTTGCCGAGCTCGGGCTTGAGCGGGTGGTTCGGCGCCTGGCACAGTTCGGAGGCGCCTTCGGCGTAGTTCGTGATGACCAGCTTGAGCGGATCGAGTACGGCGACGCGACGCTCGGCGGCTTCGTTGAGGTCGTCGCGCATGCATTCCTCCAGCACGCTCATGTCGATCCACGAGTCCGCCTTGGATACGCCGATACGCTCTGCAAAGCGACGGAAGCCGGTAGCGGTGAAGCCGCGGCGGCGGGCGCCGATGAGCGTGGGCAGGCGTGGGTCGTCCCAGCCGTCGACATGGCCTTCATTGACGAGCTGGATCAGCTTGCGCTTGGAGAGCACCACGTAGGTCAGGTTCAGGCGGGCGAACTCGATCTGCTGCGGCAGCGGGCGCGGGAACTGGCCCGCAGCGGCGAGCGCGTCGAGCAGCCAGTCGTAGAACGGGCGCTGGTCCTCGAATTCGAGTGTGCACACCGAGTGGGTGATGCTCTCGATTGCGTCTTCGATCGGGTGGGCGAAGGTGTACATCGGGTAGATGCACCAGGCGTCGCCCGTGCGGTGGTGTGCGGCATGGCGGATACGGTAGATCGCCGGGTCGCGCAGGTTGATGTTGGGGCTCGCCATGTCGATCTTCGCTCGCAGGATGTGCGTGCCTTCGGCGAATTCACCTGCGCGCATGCGCGCGAACAGCTCGATGTTTTCCTCGACGCTGCGGTTGCGGTACGGGCTGTCCTTGCCCGGCTCGGTCAGCGTGCCGCGGTTGGCACGCATCTCCTCGGCTGACTGCGAATCCACATAGGCCTTGCCGGCCCTGATCAGGCTGAGCGCACAGTCGTGCATGCGATCGAAATAGTCGGATGCGAAATACAGATGCTCGCCCCACTCGAAGCCGAGCCACTTCACCGCCTCGATGATGGCGTCGACGTATTCCTGCTCTTCCTTTTCGGGGTTGGTGTCGTCGAAGCGCATGTGGCAGGCACCGCCATAGGACTCGGCGAGGCCGAAGTTCAGGCAGATCGACTTGGCGTGGCCGTAATGCAGGTAGCCGTTGGGCTCGGGCGGGAAGCGCGTTTCGACGCGGCCGCCCCATTTCCCCGTGCGGATGTCCTCGTCGATGATGTTGCGGATGAAGTTGGAAACGACGGGGGCTTCGGTGGCGGAGTTTTTTTCGGGTTTCATCTGTTGAGCGTTCTGGTGAGGGCGCTGCGGCACGGGCCGTGCTTGCCAGGGTGCGATAACCCGCCAATTGTAGCCGATCCGCCCCGCCGGCTCGGATGCTGCACCGCCGCGGTTAGAATCTGCATGTGAGCCTGATGCCTCGGGGCGCGTATGTGCGAACGCTTGACGATGGAGCGGTGGGAATGAATCTTGCGGCATTTGCGGCGGTAGGGGTGGGCGCGGCGTGCGGCGCCTGGCTGCGCTGGGGGCTCGGGCTGTGGCTGAACCCGGTGTTCGCCTTGGTGCCGCTCGGCACTCTGGCGGCCAACCTGGTCGGCGGCCTGCTGATGGGCGTGGCGCTGGCTGCGGTGCAGGCCTGGCCGGCAATGTCGCCCGCCCTGAAGTTGCTGCTGACGACGGGGCTGTTGGGTGGCCTGACGACCTTTTCGACCTTCTCGGCCGAGGCATTCCACCTGCTGCAGCGCGGAGCGCTGGGCTGGCTGGGCGTGCATCTGCTGACCCATGTCCTGGGCTCCCTGCTGATGACCTGGGCAGGGTTTGCGCTGTTCAATGCGGTGACGCGGGGGGGGTGAGCGCTCCTGGGGCAGGCGTGTTCGCGAGTCGGATCTTCAGATTCATGACTTTGTGCTTTAATGTAACGAGTCTTGATATGCTGCGCGCTGGTGTGGAGGTCTTCATCATGAAGAGATGGCTCGTTATTGTCGGTTGTGTCGTGCTGGCGTCCTGCGCGCAGCCACCGCAACGCGAAACGGTGACGATATGCGATGGCGGCGGTTGCCGCGAGCAGGGCAGGGACGTCGTCACGCAGGAGACGCGGACCTTCAATGAGGCGGATGACGGCCGTGCCGCAGCCCTCGAAGCCATCGCGGAACAGGATCCCCGTGCGGCCTACGATCTGGGTCTGCGTTACTTCCGCGGCGACGGCGTGCGACAGGACAGCTACAAGGCGCTGACATGGATGCGGTCAGCCGCCGAGCGTGGCCATCTGGAGGCGCAGAAGGCGCTCGGACGCTTTTACCTGACCGGACTGGAAGAGATGGGGCCGGACCCCCGTGAAGCCGAGAAATGGCTCTCCATTACCGCGGGGCGTGGCGACGCGGAGGCGCGGACCCTGCTTGCGGAGGCCTCTGCAGCGCGCAAGTCGGAGGAGGCGGAGTGGAAGTGGCGCCAGCGCTGGAGAGGTGTGTTCTACGACTACTGGTACCGGCGCTACACCTATCTGGGTTACTGGCGCGACGGCTACTGGTATTACCGCTGAGCGCATGATCGAACCCCTGCAGCCTGTGCAGGGGTTTTTTGCGAGTGACTCGGCCCCGAGTCACGCCTGCGTCGGCGGACCCCTCGACGCTCAAGGAAAAACTCAACAGGAGGAACGCAGCATGATCCAACACCGGATTTCCAAAATTGCGCTGGCGCTTGCAGCAGCGACTGCACTCACCGGGTGCGTTACGACGGGAACGAATTCGACCGCGGTGTCGGGGGCGGCAGGCGGAGGGGCGAGCGTCGATGCGAACCCCCAACTCGAACGCTGCGACGCGCCGCTCGGTACGCTCGCGGTGGACGATGGACGGGCCGCCGACTGGTATGGCCAATTCGGTAGCGCAACCCAGGTGACGACCATCGAGCCCCTGCTTCGCCTTGCCGTTCAGCAATCCAACTGCTTCGTGATCACGTCGATCGGCAACCTTCGCACGGACAGCCGCCTGTCGCGGATTACCGATATCCAGCGCAACTCGGGCGAGTATCGTGCAGGCTCCAAGCAGCAGAAGGGGCAACGCGTTGCGGCCGACTACTATCTTGAGCCGCAGATCATCATCAATAATGATTCGGTCGGCTCCGTGGGCGGCCTGGTCGGCGGCCTCGTTGGTGGCCGCCTCGGCGCGCTCGCCGGCGGCATCCAGTCCAAGGCGTCGGTCGTGACGCTGTCGCTCTTCGATATCCGCTCGGCGGTCCAGATTGCTGCTTCCGAGGGGAGCTCGACGGCAACGAACTTCGGCGCAGCACTGGGTGCCTTCGGTGGCGGTGCCGGGGGCGCTCTGGGCGGCTTCTCGCGTACGCCCGAAGGCAAGGCGACCGTCGCGGCATTCATGGATGCTTACAACAATATGGTCGTGGCGCTTCGCAACTACAAGGCGCAGGATGTAAAAGGTGGTCTCGGGCGTGGCGGTACGCTCAAGGTCAACTGATCGGTCGAACCTGCCCGCCCGCACCTAATCGGAGAACGAGCAACATGAAGATACTTGCGATGAGTGTGTGTGCAACGGCCCTCGTGATGAGCGGCTGCGCGACGATGACCGAAACCCAGCGCGACACTGCGGTGGGTGCAGGTATCGGCGCCGTGACCGGTGCAGTCATCGGCCGTGCGACGGCGGGCGGAAACAAGGGCAGAAGTACCGCGACGGGCGCCGCAGTGGGGGCGGCAGTGGGCGCCGCGGGCGGTTACCTGTGGTCGCAGAACATGCAGCGGCAACGCGCCGAGATGGAGCAGGCAACCGCAGGGACTGGCGTCGGTGTCAGCCAGACCGTGGACAATCAGCTGAAGGTCGATATTCCCGCAGATGTGTCCTTCGACGTCGGCCGCCACGACATCAAGGCCAACATGCGGCCGGTGCTCGATCGACTTGCCGCAACGCTGAACCAGCACCCGGTCACGACCGTCAGCATCATCGGTCATACCGACAGCACGGGCACGGATGCGATCAACAACCCCTTGTCCGTCAACCGTGCCGCTGCCGTGCGCGACTACTTGGTCGCGCGCGGGGTTTCGGCGCAGCGTATCTCGATCGATGGCCGCGGTTCCTATCAGCCGATCGCCGACAATGCGACTGCGGCGGGGCGGGCGATGAACCGCCGCGTCGAGATCTTCATCGCCGAGCAGGCACGCTGACGAGCACCTCCGTGCCCCAAGATGCCTCGGAGGCGTGTCCCGCGGGACAGCAGCACGCGTTTCGAGAGGCCTTTTGCGGCAGATGTCTCGCACCCTCCGTAGGAGCGGCGCAAGCCGCGAGCCTTTTCATCGGTTCCGCCCTGCCGCGTCGCCCTCAACCCCTCGCGGCTGGCTCAGCTCCTACCGGTCCTGCTTCTCGTCGGCCCTGACCGACTCGCATTGCCTTCAACCCCGTGCTTGGTACCGCTCCTGCCGGGAGCGCCTCGCCGCCCGGGCTCAACGCCCGGCGGGTGGCAGGGGCGCCAGCAGCGCGGCGATGTCGGCCTCGCCGAACTTGGCGAGCGCGTTGGCGTCTTCCGACAGCACACCCTCGGCGAGTGCGGCCTTCTTCTCCTGCAGGGCGAGGATCTTCTCCTCGATGCTGCCTGCGCATACCAGCTTGAACACGAACACCGGCTTGTCCTGGCCGATGCGGTGGGCGCGATCGGTGGCCTGGTTCTCGGCTGCAGGGTTCCACCACGGGTCGTAGTGGATCACGGTGTCGGCCGCGGTGAGGTTGAGACCCACGCCGCCCGCCTTCAGGCTGATCAGGAACACGGGCACGCGGCCCTTCTGGAAGTCTTCGACCGGAATGCGGCGGTCGCGGGTGTCGCCGGTCAGCGCCACCCAGCCAATCTTCGCCTTGTCGAGCTCCGCAGCGATCAGGCTGAGCATGGAGGTGAACTGTGAGAACACCAGGATGCGCCGGCCTTCGTCGATCAACTCGGGCAGCATGTCCATGAGCAGGTCGAGCTTGGCGCGCTCCTTGACGCGCGCCGCAGCCGGTGACTTCAGCAGGCGCGGATCGCAGCACACCTGGCGCAGCTTCAACAGAGCATCGAGGATCACGATCTGGCTGCGCGCAAAGCCTTTGCCGGCGATCTCGGCGCGCACCTTCTCGTCCATGGCCGCGCGCACCGTCTCGTAGAGGTCGCGCTGTCCGCCCTCGAGACCGACGCTGCGCACGATGATGGTCTTGGGCGGCAATTCGGTGGCGACGTCTTCCTTGCGCCGGCGCAGGATGAAGGGGCGCAGGCGGGCGGCGAGCAGGTCGCGGCGGTCACTGTCGCCATGCTTCTCGATCGGTGTGCGCCAGGTCTGGGTGAATTGCTTGTGCGTGCCGAGGAAACCCGGCAGCAGGAAGTCGAACTGCGCCCAGAGCTCGCCGAGGTGGTTCTCCAGCGGCGTGCCGGTAAGGCCGAGACGGTGGCGGGCCTTGAGCTGTCGGATCACCTGCGCGCCCTTGCTGGCGGCATTCTTTACCGTCTGCGCTTCGTCCAGGATCAGAAGGCTCCATTGGCGCGCCTGCAGCTGTTCTGCGTCGCGCCACAGCAGCGGATAAGTGGTGAGCGCCACATCGATCTTCACGTCGGCATCGAGCTCGTCGAAGCGCGCATGACGATCCGAGCCGTGCAGGTTGAGCACCTTCAGCTCGGGCGCGAAGCGCTCGGCCTCGGCCTGCCAGTTGAACACCAGCGAGGTAGGCAGGATGACCAGTGCGGGCACATCCAGCCGGCCGGCGTGCTTCTCGGTGAGCAGGTGAGCGAGCGTCTGCGCTGTCTTGCCCAGGCCCATGTCGTCGGCGAGGATGCCGGCGAGGTCGTGCCTTACGAGGTGCTGCAGCCAGGCCAGGCCTTCGAGCTGGTAGGGGCGCAGTTCGGCGCCGAAGCCTTTCGGCGTTTGCACTGCGGCGATGCCGGTGGCGCCGCGCAGGCGGCTGGAGAGTTGTGCGATGAGATCGTGGCCGCGGCCCGGCAGGTCGAGCTCGGCCAGTCGTGTGGCGTCGAGCCTTGAAAGACGCCAGTCGTGGTCGGGGCGGTCGAAGAGGTCGACGAGCGCGCGCACGAGCGGCTTCACGCGGCCGGCGCTGATGCGCAGGCGGCCGAGCTCTTGGTCCTCGAGGATGAGCGCCTCGTGGTCGTCGATGTCGTCCAGCCGTCCCGACAGCCAGCGTGCATCGTGTGCGAACAGCCCCGCCAGCAAAGGTGCAAGTGGCAATGCCTTGCCATCCACTTCGATACCGGGCGACAGGCCCAGCCAGCCGTCCTCATGCTCGTCGATGTCGAGCATCAGGTGGTCGATGTCGATGGCGTGGTGGCGGAAGTCGCTCGGGAACTCGACTGTCCAGCCTTCGGCGCGTAGTGCGGCCGCTGTGTCGGCCATGAAGGTCGGCCACTCGGCCTCGCTTGCGAGTCCGAGTGCGTCTGCCGGCAGGGGGCCGAAACTGCCCTGTATCGCACCCGGCGGAATGCGGGTGAAGCCAGCGGTGGCGAGCCGCTGGGCCGCGACCCGCTCGGCTGTCTCGTCACGCGTGAGGCGGGCGCTGCGGCCGTCCGGCAGGGGGAGGAAGAGGCGGCCGTCGCCGGCGTCGATGGTTACCGGGCCGTAGCGGAAGGCCAGCAGCGCGAAGTCGAAGACATAGGTGCCATAGGCCGCATAGCTGCGATAGCGCGCCTGCAGCACCGGCCGAGTCTCCAGGCGCAGAATGGGTACCGGTGTTCCGCTCACTTCGACGGGCGGCTCGCCGCGCAGGGTCGGCGGGGGCAAGGTGGGGGCGACTTCGGCAAGGGTTTCGGCCACCAGTTCCGACTCCGCCTGTGTCAGCGGCGGCAGCCACAGCATGCGTTGCACCAGTTCGGGGGCAAGGTCGAGCGTGATCGGGCCGGCACTCGCGCTGGCCGTGTCGATGTACCAGGGCGGCAGCAGTGGCAGGACCCGGGCAGCGGCGGGGTCGAGCTTGAGCACCGGAGCGCGCAGGCCGTCGGCGGTGAGCGTCCAGTCCGGGGTGCCCGGGCGCGCTTCGCCGGCGCTCAGTACCGGTGTGGCGAGACTGTCGTAGTGCGCGCGACCGCTGGCGAGCAGGCTCGCCATCAGCGCGTTGCTGTGCCTGCCCTCCAGTGTCACGCCATCGCCCGGGATGGGGCGGCCATGCGGCCTGTGCGCCCACAGCAGACGCAGGATCTCGTGGTCGTCATCGGCAACGAAGGCGGGCGGTGCCTGCAGCGCACGCTCGATGTTGTTCCAGCGTTCATGCTGGCGTATCTGTCCATGTTGGTCCAGGCGCACCTTGTAGCAAGCGACGCGGTGATCGCTGCTGTAGGCATCGTGCTCGATGACGTAGTGCAGTGCGTGGGTCGTCTTGCTGGACTGGGGCTTGCCCGCGGCTCCTGGCTCAAGCGCCCGAGCGGCCTGGCGAAAGCCCTCCACCCACGCCCGCACCTGCTCGCGCGGGCGGTCCGGTCGGCGACGCTGGTGCAGCCATACCAGCATCATCGCGGCGACATGCTTGCAACCGTAACCCATGGGGCAGGTGCATGCGCTGACAAGCGCAGGGCGTCCTTCTTCCTCGATCACGTCAGCGGAAACGTCGTAGGGCGTACGTTGCCTGCCCTTGACCAGGGCTGACACCGAGCAGCCGTCGGCGGAGAGTGCGCTCACCCGGCTCAGATAGCCCAGCCCCTTGGCGACGGTCTCCATGCCGAGTTGGGCGATCAGGTCATCCTGGGTGAAGCGGTCGAGCGGGGTCATGGGCTTGGGGCGCGCCCGAGACGGGCTTGAGCGGAAAACCCGTCAGTTTACACGTCGAACGTGAGGGCTGGCTCGTGTAGCGCGTTGGAAACTGCGGCTTGCAGTTTGCCGGGGCGGTTGCCTTTCGAATTCCGAGCGTGATGTACAAAAAGCCGACGGGCCGCATGTGCGGCCCGTCGAGGCTTACGCTCTGGCGATTGACCTTACACGTTGCGATAGACCTCGGCACCGCTCTTGACGAACTCGATCGACTTCACCTCCATGCCCTTCTTGAGCGCCTCGGCCTCGTCGATGCCCTGCTGTGCGGCGAAGTCGCGCACGTCCTGGGTGATCTTCATGCTGCAGAAGTGCGGCCCGCACATCGAGCAGAAGTGCGCCACCTTGGCCGAGTCCTTGGGCAGGGTCTCGTCGTGGAATTCCTTGGCCTTGTCCGGGTCGAGGCCGAGGTTGAACTGGTCTTCCCAGCGGAACTCGAAGCGCGCCTTGCTCAAGGCGTTGTCGCGGATCTGCGCGCCCGGGTGGCCCTTGGCCAGGTCGGCGGCGTGCGCGGCCAGCTTGTAGGTGATGATGCCTTCCTTGACGTCCTGCTTGTTGGGCAGGCCCAGGTGCTCCTTGGGCGTCACGTAGCACAGCATGGCGGTGCCGTACCAGCCGATGGTGGCCGCGCCGATGCCGCTGGTGATGTGGTCGTAGCCCGGGGCGATGTCGGTGGTGAGCGGCCCCAGGGTGTAGAAGGGCGCCTCCTTGCACCACTCGAGCTGCAGGTCCATGTTCTCCTTGATCAGGTGCAGCGGCACGTGGCCGGGGCCCTCGATCATGACCTGCACGTCGTGGCGCCAGGCGATGTCGGTGAGCTCGCCCAGGGTCTTGAGTTCGCCCAGCTGGGCCTCGTCGTTGGCGTCGTAGATCGAGCCCGGGCGCAGGCCGTCGCCCAGGCTGAAGGCCACGTCGTAGGCCTTCATGATCTCGCAGATGTCCTCGAAGTGCTCGTAGAGGAAGCTCTCCTTGTGATGCGCCAGGCACCACTTGGCCATGATCGAGCCGCCGCGCGACACGATGCCGGTCATGCGGTTGGCGGTGAGCGGCACGTAGCGCAAGAGCACGCCGGCGTGGATGGTGAAGTAGTCCACGCCCTGCTCGGCCTGCTCGATCAGGGTGTCGCGGAAGATCTCCCAGGTCAGCTCCTCGGCCTTGCCATTGACCTTCTCCAGCGCCTGGTAGATCGGCACGGTGCCGATCGGCACGGGCGAGTTGCGGATGATCCACTCGCGCGTCTCGTGGATGTTCTTGCCGGTGGAGAGATCCATCACCGTGTCGCCGCCCCAGCGGATCGACCAGGTCATCTTGTCGACTTCCTCGGCAATCGACGAGGTGACCGCCGAGTTGCCGATGTTGGCGTTGATCTTGGTGAGGAAGTTGCGGCCGATGATCATCGGCTCGCTCTCGGGGTGGTTGATGTTGTTGGGGATGATGGCGCGCCCGCGCGCCACTTCGTCGCGCACGAACTCGGGGGTGATCACCGGCGGCAGGCTGGCGCCGAAGTTCTGGCCCGGGTGCTGGCGCAGCATCATGTCGGCCATCTTCTGGCCCTTGGGGCCGGTGGCGCGCAGCGAGGCGATGTACTGCTCGCGGTTCAGGTTCTCGCGGATGGCGATGTATTCCATCTCGGGGGTGATGATGCCGCGCCGGGCGTAATGCATCTGGGTGACATTGGCACCCGGCTTGGCGCGGCGCGGGGCGCGGTGCAGGCCGGGAAAGCGCAGCTCGTCGAGCGCCGTGTCGGCGGCGCGGGCGCGGCCGTACTCGGAGGACAGGCCGGGCAGCACTTCGGTGTCGCCGCGCGCCTCGATCCACGGCTGGCGCAGCGCGGGCAGGCCGGAGCGGATGTCGATCTTGGCGGCCGGGTCGGTGTAGGGGCCCGAACAGTCATAGACGAAGATCGGCGGGTTGGGTTCGGCGCCGAAGGAGGCCGGGGTGTCGCTCTGGGTGATCTCGCGCATCGGCACGCGGATGTCCGGGCGCGAACCCTCGACGTAGATCTTGCGCGAGTTGGGCAGCGGGGCGATCGCGGCCGCATCCACATGGGCCGTGGCGGCGATGAATTTCTCGGTGGCGTTCATGGGTTCTCCGTGGAGCGGTGGTCAGGCGGACAGCAGGCGCGTCAGGAACACGATCGCGAGCATGTAGAGGGCGATGAACAGGGTCTCGCTCGACAGCAGCACGATCGGCTTCCAGCCCAGGGCGGCGAGCTTCTCGAACGAGGTCTTGACGCCAAGCGCCGCGATCGAGATCACCAGGCACCAACGCGAAACGTCAGAACTCACTGCGACCACTTCGGCGGGGATCCAGCCGAAGCTGTTGATCACGACCAGGGCAGCGAACGCAACCAGGAAGAAGGGCAACAAGGGGGCTCTCTTCGCGCCGCCACCCGCAGTCCGGGCAGACTCGGCCCGAAAGCTCAGCGCCAGCACCATCACCACGGGCACCAGCATGGCCACGCGGAACATCTTCGCCAGTGTCGCCGCATCGCCGACCGCGGGCGAAATCATGAAGGCGGCACCGACGACCTGCGCCACGTCGTGGATTGAGCCACCCAGGAACATGCCGGCCTCGCCCACCGACAATCCGCCCGCCGAAACCACAAGTGGATAGAGGATCATGGCCGCGGTCGAGAAAGTGGCGACGCCGATCGCCGTAAGCAGGGTGTAGTGCTCGTTCTCCTTGGTCTGCGGCAGCGTGGCCGAGATCGCCATCGCGGCCGAGATGCCGCAGATGCCGGTAGCGCCGCCCGAGATCAAGCCAAGCATCGACGGCAGCCCGAGCACGCGAGCCATGAGCATGCCGAAGCCGATGGTGAGCACCGTCGCGCCGGCCAAGGCACCGACACCGGCCAAACCGAGATCGGACACATCGCTGATGGCAATGCGTGCGCCGAGCAGGGCAACACCGAGGCGGACAAGCTTCTTGGCCGAGAACTCGATACCCGGAATGCACTTGTCGTTATCGGAGAGGAAGTGGAAGGCGATGCCGATGAGCAACGCATAGAGGAATTTCGGGCCGCCATAATGCTCGGACACGAAGGCTGCGGTGATCGCGATCACGCCGCACAGCATGAATCCGGGCAGCAGCCGGCGAAGTTCGGTAAACATCGGCACTGAGAGGGGCTTGGTCTGAGCGTTCATGAGCAGGCGATCCGTGTCGCGAGGAAGCCGTCGGGGCCGGGTAAACGCTGCCGCAGCGCGCATGGGCGGCGCTGCGGCAGCAGGCGGAGGAAGCTGCCGTCGCTCAGACGTAGTCCTTGTACTTGTCGAGGAATCGCACCGGCTTGGAGAGCGCGTCACGGCGGAACGGGTCGCCCAGCTCGCGCGTGCACATGATCTCGATGATCGTCGTCTTGCCGTGGTTCATCTGCAGGTCGATCGCCTTCTTCAGCGCCGGCCCCACGTCCTCCAGACGATCGACCGTGATGCCCTCGGCACCCATCGCGCGCGCGATCTCGGCAAAGCTCTGGTTGTCCAGCTCGCCAGCGACGAAGCGGCGGTTGTAGAAGTCCACCTGGTTCTTCTTCTCCGCACCCCACTGACGGTTGTGGAACACCACCGCGGTCACCGGAATGTTGTGGCGCACGCAGGTCATCGTCTCCATCAGGCTCATGCCCCAGGCACCGTCACCCGCGTACGACACCGCCGGACGGTGCGGCGCGGCCACCTTGGCACCGATGATGGTCGGGAAGGCGTAGCCGCAGTTGCCAAAGCTCATCGCCGCAAAGAAGCTCCTCGGCTTCTCGAAGCGCAGGTAGCTGTTGGCCACCGAGTTGATGTTGCCGATGTCGGTCGACACCATCACGTCCTCGGGCATCGCCTTCTCGAGCTCGCGCAGCACCTGGCGCGGGTGCAGGTACTCGCCGCCCGAGAACGGCTTCTCCTTGGCGTTCTCTTCGATCATGTCCAGGCTGAACGGGTCGCGCTCGTGCGTCCATTCGTCGAGCTCCTTCTCCCACGCGGCTTTCTCGGCGGCGATCTTCGCCGCACGCTCGCCCTGGGTGGCGTCGCAGTCGAGCGCACGATTCGCGAGCCGCGCGGTCAGCGCCACCGCCGCCGCCTTGGCATCACCGCAGATGCCCACCGAGATCTTCTTCACCAGCCCGAGCATCTTGTTGTCCGCGTCGATCTGGATGATCTTCGCGTTCTTGGGCCAGTAGTCCATGCCGTGCTGCGGCAGCGTACCGAACGGGCCCAGGCGCGAACCCAGCGCCACCACCACGTCGGCCTGGCTGATCAGCTTCATCGCCGCCTTCGAGCCCTGGTAGCCCAGCGGGCCGCACCACAGCGGGTGGCTCGCCGGGAACGAGTCGTTGTGCAGGTAGCTGTTGACCACCGGCGCGCCCAGGCGCTCGGCCAGCGCCTTGCACTCCTCGATCGCGTCGGCCATCACCACGCCGCCGCCCGAGATGATCACCGGGAACTTGGCCTTGGCCAGCAGCTCGGCCGCTTCATTGAGGCTTTGCTCGCCGCCCGCGCCACGGTCCAGCCGCGCCGGCTTGGGGATCTCGCAGGTGATCTCGCCGTAGAAGTAGTCGCGCGGAATGTTCAGCTGCGTCGGGCCCATCTCGCTCATCGCGCGGTCGAAGCAGCGACCGGTGTACTCGGCCATACGCGCCGGGTGGGTGACGTGGCCCTGGTACTTGGTGAACTCCTGGAACATCGGCAGCTGCTTGCACTCCTGGAAGCCGCCCAGCCCCATCGTCATCGTGCCCGTCTCGGGGGTGATGATCACCACCGGGCTGTGCGCCCAGTAGGCCGCGCCGATCGCGGTCACGCAGTTGCTGATGCCCGGGCCGTTCTGGCCGATCACCACGCCGTGGCGGCCCGACACCCGCGAGTAGCCGTCGGCCATGTGGCCCGCGCCCTGCTCGTGCACCACCGGGATCAGCCGGATGCCGGCCGGCGCGAAAATGTCCATCGCGTCCATGAAGGCCGAGCCCATGATGCCGAACATGTCGGTGACGCCGTTGGACACCAGGGTTTCGACGAAGGCTTCGGAGGGGGTCATCTTGGTCGGGCCGCTGGCCACGCTGCGGCCGTCGGGGGTGGGCTGGCTCATGCTGTCTCCTGGGAGTTAGTTGAACGAAATCGGTACCAAACATTCCGATATCCGAGATACGTGAACGCACTCTAGGTCCAACACCCCAAAAGGTCAACATCAAATTCCAAAAAACGGTACGACTTGAATATTTTTTTGAAACCGGACTAATATGCCGCACCGGAACGAATCGTGTATCCGGCGCCACGGAAGCAAGGCCTGCTCCGTGCATGAAGAGACCGAGGAGACAGCAGTGACGGAAACAGTCCTGACCCAGCCCGACCGCATGGTGTCGGTGCGCGAAGTGTTCGGAATCGACACCGACCTGAAGGTGCCGGCGTTCGCCGAACGCGACGACCATGTGCCCGACGTCGACACCGCCTATCGCTTCAACCCCGACGTCACGCTGGCAATCCTCGCCGGCTTCAGCCGCAACCGCCGGGTGATGGTGCAGGGCCTGCACGGCACCGGCAAATCCACCCATATCGAACAGGTGGCGGCGCGCCTGAACTGGCCTTGCGTACGGGTGAATCTGGACGGCCACATCAGCCGCCTCGACCTCGTCGGCAAGGACGCCATCGTCGTGCGCGATGGCCTGCAAGTAACCGAGTTCCAGGAAGGCATCGTGCCCTGGGCGCTGCAGCGCCCGGTCGCGCTGATCTTCGATGAGTACGACGCCGGCCGCCCCGACGTGATGTTCGTGATCCAGCGCATTCTCGAGCGCGACGGCAAGTTCACCCTGCTCGACCAGAACCGCGTGATCCACCCCCACCCCTGGTTCCGCCTGTTCGCCACATCGAACACCGTTGGCCTGGGCAACCTGTCGGGCCTGTACCACGGCACCCAGGTGCTGAACCATGCCCAGATGGACCGCTGGAACATCGTCGCCACGCTCAACTACCTGCCGCGCGAGGAAGAGGTCGCGATCGTGCTCGCGCGCGTGCCGGGCAAGAACTACGACAAGGGCCGCCAGCTGATCGCCTCGATGGTCGCGGTGGCCGAGCTCACACGCAAGGGCTTCGCCGCCGGTGACCTCTCGACCCTGATGTCGCCGCGCACCGTCATCACCTGGGCCGAGAACTGCGAGATCTTCCGCAATCCGGCGCTCGCCTTCCGCCTGTCCTTCCTCAACAAATGCGATGAGGTCGAGCGCCCGATCGTCGCCGAGTACTACCAGCGCTGCTTCGGCGAGGAGCTGGACGAATCCTGGATGCGTACGTCGGAAGCGCAATGATGGCGACGGCGCAGCAGAACGCGAAGCGGCAGCAGAAGGTCGAGGAGCTGTGCGCCGCCACCCTGCGCGCCCTCACTGGTGACGCCGCGCTGCACTACCGCGGCCGGCGCCTGCACCGCGGATCGCGGCCGCTGCCGATGCATGCGCCGCACCTGCGCATCGACCCCGACCACGACGACTTCGCCGACTGTCGCGCCGCCGCCGACGGCATGGCGCTGCGCCTGCTGCATTCGGACGCCCAACTGCACCGCAGCCTGTGCCCCGCCGACCCGATCGAGCGCCTGCTGTTCGAACTGCTCGAGCAACTGCGCGTGGAAACCCTCGCGCCGGCCGACATGCCGGGCATGGTCATCAACCTGCACCACCGCTTCGAGAACTGGTCGCGCGCCTTCTACCGCTCCGGCCTCACCGAGGGACGGCTCGGCATCCTGCTGTACACCGTGGCGCAGATCTGCTGGTCGCGGCTCACCACGAAGCCGGTGCTGGAGGAAACCGAGGACTACATCGAGAGCACCCGCTTCTCGCTCGTCTCCCAGCTCGGCAGCGCGCTCGCCGGCATTCGCCGCAATCGCCACGACCAGCGCCGCTTCGCCCCCCATGCGCTCGAGATCGCGCGCATCGTGGCCGAGACGATCCATGCCGAGACCGCAGCCTCGGCTGGCGACGAGGAGGCCGACGCGAAGGACGAAGAGATCCGGCGCGGCTTCGCCCTGCTGCTCGACTTCGACCGCGACGAAGGCGACGACGACGGTATCGCCTCGGCCCTCACCGGCCACAGCAAGGCCTTCGAGGACGCAGAACAGGCCTACCGCGTATTCACCACCCGCTACGACACCGAGGTGCAGGCCGGGACGCTCGTGCGCAAGGCCCTGCTGCGCGAGTACCGCGAGCGCCTGGACAAACGCATCGCCGCGCAGGGCATCAACCTGCCGCGACTGGCGCGCCTGTTCGCCGCCATCCTTGCCGAGCCGCAGCGCGACGGCTGGATGTTCGGTGAGGAAGAAGGCCATATCGACGGCCGCCGCCTGAGCCAGCTCGTGAGCTCACCGACCGAGCGCCGCCTGTTCCGCCAGGAGCAGTACAAGCCGGCGGCCGACTGCGTGGTGAGTTTCCTGCTCGATTGCTCGGGCTCGATGAAGGCGCACATCGAGCCGGTCGCGATGATGGTCGACATCATGATCCGCGCGCTCGAGATGGTGGGCGTGCGCACCGAACTGCTCGGCTTCACCACCGGGGCCTGGAACGGCGGCCGCGCCCACCGCGAATGGCTCGCCCGCGGCCGCCCGCTCCGCCCGGGACGCCTGAACGAGGTCTGCCACATGGTGTTCAAGGACGCCGATCGCAGCTGGCGGCGGGCGCGCACCGACATCGCCGCGCTGTTCAAGGCCGACCTGTTCCGCGAAGGCATCGACGGCGAGGCGGTGGACTGGGCGTGCAACCGCATGCTGGCGCGCGGCGAGGCAAGGCGCATCCTGGTCGTGATCTCCGACGGCAGCCCCGCAGACGGCGCAACCGGACTGGCAAACGACCCTTTCTACCTCGACAACCACCTCAAGGACGTGGTCGCGCGCCGCGAGCAGCAGGGCGCAGTGGAGATCCTCGGCCTCGGCGTCGGCCTCGACCTCAGCCCCTTCTACCGCCGTTGTCTGGCCACCGACATGAGCAAGGCGCTCGACAACGAGCTGTTCTTTGACATTGTCCAACTCATCAGCGGCCGCCATCGGCGCTGACGGTTCGCCACGGCGCAAGGACATCAACCACTTACGATCGGAGCATTCGACATGGCCAAGACACGAATGGTCACGCAGTTCGGCCTGGGGACCTCTATCCGCAGTCAGGACTACACACAGGCCGCGGCACGCGCGATCCGCGACGCGCTATGGCACAACTCGCTCAACGTGGCGACCGCGTTCGATTTCCCGCGCGAGGCGATGCTGATCGACGTCGAGATCGGCGTGCAGAAACCCGAGGCGGTCGACAGCACCGCCCTGCTCGACATCTTCCCCTACGGCCAACCCACTATCCGCGTCGTACGCGGCGGCCTCGACGTCTGCAAGCCGGACGGCAGCGATCCTACCGTGATCGCCAACGCCGCCATCGTGGTGTCCTTCGACATGGAGCGCAATCATGACTGAGAAACGCATCATCCTCGAAATGGGGACCGGCAACGACCTGTACGGCGGCGACTACACCAAGGCCGCCTGCCGTGCAGTGCAGGACGCCCTGCACCATTCATCCATCGTGCTGTTCAAGTCGCTCGGCTACGACCACCGCGATATGCGCGTGCAGGTGACGATCGGCGTGCAGCAGCCCGACAAGGTCGATGCGGCAGTGGTCGCCGCCACGCTGCCACGCGGGCGCGCCGAGGTGAAGGTGGTGTTCGGCGGACTGGACGTCCACGACCCAGTGCAGGAGACCACGCATGTGATCGCCACCGCAGCCGTTGCCGCGCTGCTGCCGATCGAGCCGGGTGCCTGGCGCCTGAGCGCGCCTGCGCAGGCCTGAACGCCGCCGTCCGGCTTCAGGCACCCGCGCGCATCGGCACGCCGGCCGCCGTCCGACCACAGTTGCCCGCTGGCTGACGTGAGCGTACTACCGGAGCCTCGGCCGCTGCGAGCAGGGCCCGGTCCGCTTCGTCGAGATGGAGACCCCGGGCTTCGAGCTGGCCGAGCATATCGTCGAGTTCCCAGGGCGCGGCGAGCAGGCGCTTGCGGCCATTGCGGAACTGCACATGGAGCCAGTAGGCATCCGTTTCCGGCGAATGCCGCAGGTAGAGACGCGCGACCTCTTCCGGCGAGGACAGCGCCGTCTCCAGCGCGCCCTCTTTCTTGGTACGTCCCCTGAAATAGGAGATCGCCAGAAAGGCGGCCAGGGCCACGAAACCGGTCAGCAACTCGAGCATGGATGACTCCCCCCAATGAACGACATGCAAGGAGAGCCCGCAGCCGAACGGCTCGGGATGGTCTCCCTGATCAAGATCATGTGTGGGGAGAATAAAACGAATGGAGTTCTGAAGCACCCCTATCTATAAAACCAATTGCTATAAGCAACCCGACCGCCTTCCGCACGCCGCAGGATGACGAACCGGTCGCCGACCGCGCAAGCAGTCGGCGACCGGCCATGTGCGCCTGACGAAGCCTGGGACCCGCTCAACCAGGCTGCGGGATCAGGCCGAGCGACAACCAGGGCACGAAGGCGATGATGAGCCAGGAGATGGTGAGGCCCATCATGTACATCAGCGCGAAGCGCACGAGCTTCGAATACGGGATACCCGTGACGCCGCTGGCCACAAAGAGGTTGAGGCCGAAAGGCGGCGTGATGAACCCGATCGCGGCACCTACCAGAAAGATCACCGAGAAATGCACCGGATCAACGCCCGCCGCGATCGCGATCGGCGCAAGGATGGGGGCGAAGATCACCGTCACAGGCAGACTCTCGAGAATCGTACCGGCGGCAAGCACGATACCCATGCACACCAGCAGCACGACTACGTCACCACTTCCGAACCAGGCGATGAAGGACTGCACCGTCTCGGCGGCGCCGAGCAGGGCGAAGACCTGCTGCATCACGATGGAAATGGCAATCATCGGCGCCAGCATGCCGGTAAGCTGGCCGGAGCGCAGCAGGATGTCGGGCAAGGCCCGCCACCTGATTTCGCGGGTGACGATCAGGCCGGCGATCAGGCAGAAGCCCACGGTAATCGCCGCCGCCTCGGTGGGCGAGAAGATGCCCGAGTAGATCCCGAAAATGACGATGAAGATGGCGAAGAACCCCAGATAGGCACTGCCCGCCGAGCGCACTACGCGCCCCACATCGAGCGGCGAGATGGAGCCCCAGCCATGCTTTCGGCACATCCACCAGCACACCGCCTGCATCGCGATCACCATCAGCATGCCCGGCAGGATGCCGGCAACGAACAGATCGGAGATCGACAAGTTCATCAGGAAGCCATACACGATGAAGATGATCGACGGTGGAATGATGATCCCGACCGTGCCACCGGCCGCGGCCGTGGCAGCGGCGAAGCGGCTGTCGTAGCCATCCTTCACCAGCAGCGGCTGCATGATGCCGCCGATGGTCGCGGTGGTCGCCGAGTTGGAACCCGAGATGGCCGCGAACAGCCCGCAGGAGCCGATCGTGGCCAGGCCGAGGCCGCCGCGCATCCAGCTCAGGCAGGCGTGGGCGAACTCGGCCAGGCGCTTGGCAATGCCCGCTGCGGCGATGAGGTCACCGGTGAGAATGAATAAGGGCAGCGAAAGCAGCCCGAAGAAGTTCAGCCCCTCGAATAGCGTCACACCGATGTTGGCAAGCGTAAAGTCGATGACCAGCGACGCGCCGGTGACCCACATGCCGATGACGAGGAAGATGGGCACGCCGAGCAGGAACAGCACGACGACGCCCAGTGAAACCAGAGTGATGAGAGTCGAATTGTCCATGATGCCTCCTCAGTCTCCACCAATTGCCTGGATGTCGACCAGGAAGGGTTCGCGGCGGCGGTAACGGCCAATGTCTTCGACCAGGTTCTGCAGGGCGCGGAACATCAGCAGGCACCAGCCGACCGGGGTGGCCAGGTAGAACCACCACTGCATGACGTTGTCGGTGCCTTGCACGATGGCGAAGTTGTCATAGGCGAGTTGCGTCTGCTCGATGGTGAACCAGGCCACCATGGTGCCGAAGCCGACCCACAGGATTGCGTCAAGCCACATGCAGGCGAACTGGGCTCCGTAGGGCATGCGCAGGCGGAGGTCGTTGAACACCAGATGAGTGCGCTTGCGTACGTTGTAGGCGCAGCCAATCCAAGTTACCCACAGGAACAGGTAAATCGGAATGGAGGAACTCCAGGGGACCTGAGTACTGAAAACATAGCGCTCGAACACCGCGTAAACGATGATCAGGGCCATGCTGGAATAGGCGATCAGGATCAGGGTGCGTTCGGCGTTGCGGTCTAGCCACCGAACGAGTGCCAGAAGATAGGCCATTGGGGGAACTCCGAAATGAGGGAGGCGCCCTGCGCCGACCAGGCTGACGAGCCGGCGCAAGGCGTACGGCAGGTCGGGGCTACCAACCAGCCATCAAGCGGACTGCCACCAGCGTTGCGGTTTCACGTCAGCCACAGGGGTATCTTTCGGGATTTCGCGCGCAACCATGAAGATCTCCTTGTAAACATCGTGCCCCCCGGACATCTTGTTGAGGCGCTCCCGCCACTCTGCCCAGGGCTCGGGTCGGTACTCGGGCGAGCACATCTTCTCGGCCTTGAGAATCTCGGCATCGGAGAGCGTGGCCACGCGCACGCCGTTCTTTGCGAAAACGGTATCCGGCCCCGGGTCTAGGACCGCACCGACCACTTCAACGAGCGCACGCTCCTGCTCGCGCTGGGTATATTGCTGTGCGTCGTAGGCCACCTCCATCACGATGTCCTGGATGGCAGGGGGCAGCTTCTCAAAGGTCGCGTTGTTCATCGCGGTGTGCTCAGTACCGCAGAAGAACTTCAGGTCCACCGCCTGCGCGAGCACAGGCGCCATGTTGGCGTAGGCCGCCGCCCCCATCCAGGTCTCGGCGCCGTCGATGAGGCCCTGCTTTAGGCCGTCGAGCGTCTCTTCCCAGGCGATCGGCACCGGGTTCAGATTCATGAGCTGCATGGCGATGCGGCCGAGCTGGGTGCCGGTAACGCGGTTCTTGGTGCCAGCCAGTTCCTCGATGGTGGTCACTGTCGGGCGGTTGGCGAACTTCTTGCCGAGCATCAGGCCACGCAGTTCGCAGTGGGTGTACAGGAACTGGATGTTGTGGCGCTTGCGCATCGGCTCACGAAAGAACTTTTCGCTCTTCGGGTGATAGAAGAAGTAGTGCTGGGCCGCGCGCGAGGGGAACATGTAGGCAAAGTCGAGCACGTTGTAGTACGGCGCCGAGCCAGCCGAGTTCTGGGTACTGGCCGAGAAGATGTCGACGATGCCCTGCTGGGCCTTCTTCACGCAGTCGAGCTGGTTGCAGATCTGGTTGCTGCCGATGAACTCGATCTTCAGCGCGCCGTTGGTGCGTCTCTCCAGCTCCTGGGCAAACCACAGCTGACCCGACTCCTGAATCTTCAGGTTGCTTTCGTTGAAGCCTGATGCACCGAACTTCAGCGTCATCAGCGGCGTCGAGGCATTGCGCGCGTCGGCGGTCTGCGAGGCAGCGCGGGCGAGCCCCTCGAAGGTCAGCGGGCCGACCATGCCTGCGGCCGCAAGTGCGGTGGAGGTCAGCCCGTAGCGGCCGGCAATGCGCAGAAAGCCGCGACGATCCAGCTTGGTCTCTTTGCTCATGGTGTGTCTCCTCTTTGATGGGTGGGCTCGACGGCCCTGTGTGGAATCGCTTCTGCGTTGAGTGGACGCCGTCGCCGCGTCAGATGCGGTCGGCGAGCATCATGTCGGCGGCCTTCTCTCCGATCATAATGACGGGGGCATTGGTATTACCCGAGACGAGCTCGGGCATGATCGAGGCATCTGCCACACGTAGGCCGACCAAGCCACGCACCCTGAGTCGAGCGTCCACGACCGCATCCTCGTCCGAGCCCATTTTGCAGGTGCCGGCCGGGTGGTAGATCGACTGGCTGTAGCGGCGAGCGGCGTCGAGCAACTCGGCGTCGCTCTGGTACTTCGCGCCCGGCACGAACTCGGAGATGATGTGCGGCTTGAGCGCGGGCGCCTCGGCGATGCGGCGTGCGACCTTGACGCCACCGATCACCACCGCATGGTCGCGCTCGTCACCCAGGTAGTTGGCATGGATCGCGGGATAGGCGAGCGGGTCGGCCGAACGGATCTCGATACGGCCACGACTCCACGGCCGCAGCTGACACACCGAGGACGTGAAGGCCGAGAAGGGATGTGCGCCCTCCCCCGGCTTGTCGGCAGACAACGGCTGCATGTGGAACTGGATGTCGGGGCGCTCGACCTCGGGCGAGGAGCGCGTGAAGATGGCCACCTGACTGGCCGCCAGGGTCAGTGGTCCGGTACGCGAGAACATGTATTGCAGTCCGATCCAGAGCTTATGGATCGGACTGTTCACCTCGTCGTTCAGCGTACGCTCGCGGGTCTTGAAGACCAGCCTCACCTGCAGGTGGTCCTGCAGGTTGCGGCCGACGCCAGGCAGGGCGTGGAGCACCTGCACCCCCGCTCGCCGCAGAACCTCGACCGGACCAACGCCCGAATTCTGCAGGATCTGGGGCGAGCCGATGGCGCCCGCGGCCAGCACGATCTCGCAGCGCGCCCGGGCGATGCGGCGTTCTCCGCCCTGAAGATACTCCACGCCGACCGCGCGCTTGCCCTCGAAGAGGATGCGCAAGATCTGGGCGTGAGTCTCGACGCGCAGATTGGAGCGCCCCATGGCGGGCCGCAGGAAGCCCTTCGCGGTACTCCAGCGGAAACCCTTGTGCGCGGTCTGCTGAAAGTAGCCTACGCCTTCCTGACTCGCGCCGTTGTAGTCGTCGTTATAGGGAATGCCGATCTCCTGCGCAGCCTTGATGAAGTGGTCGGCGATCGGCCTGCGCAGGCGCAGATCCGAGACTTTCAGCGGTCCGCCCACGCCGTGATACTCGCTCGCGCCACGCTCCTGGTCTTCGGACCTCTTGAAGTACGGAAGCACCTCGTCGAAGCTCCAGCCCTCGTTGCCCAGCGCTGCCCAGCGGTCATAGTCCTCCCGCTGGCCGCGTACGTAGAGCAGGCCGTTGAGCGAGCTCGAACCGCCCAGCACCTTGCCACGCGGCCACTGGATCTCGCGGCCGGCAACCTTCTCGTCAGGCTCGGTCCGGTAGCACCAATCCAGCTTCGGATTGTGCAGAGTCTTGAAGTAGCCAACCGGGATGTGGATCCAGGGGTTGCTATCGCGGCCGCCAGCCTCAAGCAAGAGCACCTGGTTACGCTCGTCGGCGCTCAGGCGATTGGCCAGCACGCAACCGGCCGAGCCTGCCCCGACGACGATGTAATCAGCTTCAATGGACATCTAGAAGGTCTCCTGACTGCACCGTTAGGAATACGATGCTGATGTTCTGAGTAACGCCTCACGCCTTGTTTATGAAACGCAGCGTTTCAATAAAGCGCATACGCACTATTAATGAGGCCATACGCAAAACAAACACAAATCGAGCATTCCGATCCGAACTGAAACGCAACGGCGCAAAAGTGAACCAAAAAGGCGTCAAGAAACGCATTACGGATCTCGGAGACCCTTCGACGTAGCTTGTGCACATCGACGCTATTGGCGAGATGAAAGTGACTGGCGCGCGGAAGCAACGCCTTTCCGTAGACGCGTGTCCGAAGGCCAAGAGCACCTCACGACAGCTTGCCGAGACCTTCTCGCTTCCGAGGCCTCCATCCAAGTCCTTTCTCGTTGTACCGCAGGCAAGCCTTAATGAAACACAGCGTTTCAAAAGATCGATACATTTCGTACCATTGCATCAAGAGTCACAGAGAAACAGAAGCCCGACACGGATGACGGAAGTGACACGCGAATCAGGACACATGGGCGGAGGGCCCCACGCACCGAAATCGGACGACGCGGTAGTCGTGCATGACGAAGGCAGCGAAGACGTTCGCCGCCTTCGCCCGCTCACTGTCCTCGAACACCTCACGGAATCTACCCAGCCGCTCACGCTGGCTCAGCTCGCAAGCCTCATGAGCGTGCCCAAGAGCACCCTCATGAGACTGCTTCGCGCAATGGAAGACCAAGGCTACGTGCTTCATCTACCCGCGGAGCGAGGCTTTGTCGCCGGAACGCGCGCCACTACGCTGGCGCTACGCACGCTTCGCGGCTCGAACATGCGTAGAGAGTGCCGCGCCGTACTTCGCGCGCTCGTCGACAAGCTTGGGGAGTCCTGTAACCTCACTGTTCCTGATGCAGGCCGAGTGCTCTACGTCGAGCGCGTTGAGACCACCGAGCCGTTACGCATGCACTTGCAGCCGGGCACCTTCGTGCCGATGCACTGCACCGCAAGTGGCAAGCTCTTCCTTTCATCCATGTCCCTGCTCGAACGTCGCCGCCTGCTTGCCAACCTCACCCTGACACGCCACTCCCCCCGCACTCTGGTGGATATGGAAGCGCTCGAGGTGGAACTCGCGCGCAATGCCAAACTCGGCCTCGGAATTGACAATGAAGAGTTCGTCCGCGGCATGATCGCCGTCGCAGTCCCGGTGCTTGGCGAGGGCAGCAAGGCGGTGGCGGCGATTGCCTGCCACGCGCCGACTGCGCGCGTCTCGCTCGACGACCTGATGGCCAAGGTACCAAGCATGCGCATTGCAGCAGACGCGATGCGAACCATCCTCTTCCCAACGCCGAGCGCGTGAAGCTACGACGCAGATTAAGAGCAGCTGGCCGAGCACGAGGCCCCAGAAACCGGGCGGCATGCCAAAAATCGAGCATGCTCCGGCATCTGACTAGCCAGGTGCTCACGTATTCCGCAGTCACGAAAAGCAGAGTGCATGCAGCTTGCGGCCTGATCGGTGCCGCAGAAACAACTAACGATACAGCGTATTGAAGACCAGTCCGGAGCCGATCAGGATCAGCACCCCGAACGCGATGCGGCGCATCGTGACTTGAGCGAAGGGCGGCGGATAGCGCCGTCCTGCGATCGTCGCCAGCGCTACCAGCGGAACGGTGAAGCCGATCAACGCCCACACCGCCGGCGTAAACGTTCCCTGCGTACCGGCGAATATGGTCCGCGTGCCGGCGGTGAAGGCGAAGGTCAGCAGCAGCATGTTGCGCACGGTCGCCAGATCGAAAGGCTGGCGGTAGAAGTGAAAGATCACGGGGGGGCCGGCCATGCCGAACAGGCCGCCGAAAAGACCGGAGAAGAAGCCGCTGACGAAGAAGCTCAGGTTGGAGGATCGTTTGACGAGCGGCGCCGGGCGCAGCATGAATACGACCCCGCTGTAGATGATGGTGAGCCCAAGCAGGAGTTGCAGCAGGTTGGCCGCGGTGGCGCTCATGTACTCGAGCAGCAGGACACCCGCCAGGGTCGACGGCAGCACACCGACCAGCACGTAGCGTGCCGCCGGCCAGTCGATGTGGTGCAGCTTGCCGGGCAGCGCCACCGCACTGTTCATCAGCGTGACCAGGCTGATGATGGCGGCCACCAGCGAGATCGGCGCCAGGCCAAAGCCGCTGCTGACACCGATGACGATCATGCCCAGGCCAAAGCCGGTCACGGTCTGGAAGTAGGTCCCGACGGCGATCACCGCCAGCAGGGCCACCGCAGTCTCGATGCTCATCGGACTCTCCTCATGGATTCATGATCGTCCTCACCTTGAGACGTCGTCACGCTCCCTGAGCTGCGTACCAGCACATGCACAGGCAGGATCGTGCGCCGACTCATGTTCAGACCTTGAATTGACCGAGCAAGGCATCCTGGTCATGCACCCGCGCGGCCATGACCTTGCAGTGGTCGAGCTGCCGCTCGGCCACCTCGGTCACTTCGCGTCCGATGTCGCGGATCACGCCGGTGTTGCGGTCGATCTCGGACGCGCTCGCACTCTGCTGCTGAGCAAGTTCGGCAATGCGCAGGTTCATCGTGCTGATGAGGGTGATTGCCTCGCGCACACGGGCAAGGATGCCATTTGCAGTCTCGGCCTCGACGGCAGTCCGCGCGGCGGTTTCGCTGCTCTGGAGCATACGGCTTTCGGCTTGCTGGACGCCGGTGCGCAGCTCCTCGATGATGCCGCGGATATCACGCGTCGACTCCTGCGTGAGGGCCGCGAGGTTACGGACCTCATCGGCGACGACGGCGAAGCCACGGCCGGCCTCACCCGCCCGCGCCGCCTCGATCGCCGCATTGAGGGCGAGCAGATTGGTCTGGTCGGCAATACCGGTGATCTTGGCGAGGATCGATTCGACACTCTGGCTCAAGCGCACCAGCGCGTTGACAGAGTGGCTGGTGGCATCCATTTCCTCGGCGAGCTGGCGGATGGCCGCAGTCGAGCTGGATACCACGCGCACGCCTTCCCCGGTCTCGTCATGGGCAGCGACCGCGGCCTGCGCAGCCTCGTGAGCGTGGACGGCGACGTTCTGCGCCGCAGCGCTCATCTCGTGCATTGCACCGACCAGCCGCTCGAGCTCTTCCATCTGCCGGCGCAGGCGCTCGGCGGCATGACCGGCCTCGCCCGATGTCCTGGCGCTCGCCTCACCAAGCTGGTGGGCGCTGTCCTTGACGTTGCGGATCAGGGCCTGCAGATGGGCGACGAAACCATTGAACGCGCGCGAGACGTGCGCAATCTCGTCCCGTCCCTTCTCGCCGAGACGACGCGTCAGGTCTCCCTCTCCTCGGTTGACCTCGTCCAGCGCGTGGTGCAGACGCGCGAGCGGATCGAGCAGCCGGCCCATCAGCACGGCGAGCACGAGCAAGCTCACCAGCACACCTGCGAGGGTGCCGGCAACCGCGCGCCGGCTCAGTGCGTCGGCCTCGGCCATCAGCACGGCCTCGTCGAGTACGATGCCGACGTACCAATCCATGCCGGTCAGTCCCGCAAGCGGCGTAAACGAGACCAGCAGGCGTCGGCCGCCAGCCTGTGTCTCCGTGAGCCCCTTGTCGAGCGGAGGCTGTGCGCCATCGAAGAGTTCGCCATAGGGCTTGCCGTTGAGTGCCGCATCGGGGTGGGAGATGATGCGGCCGGTACGCGTCATCAGGAAAGCGTGACCGGCGCCGTTGAAGTCGAGGGTGTTGATCGCCTCGGCGATCGTCTGCAGGCTCAGGTCGCCACCAAAGGCACCCATGAAACGGCCGCGGTCACTGAGTCGTGCCACCGCCGAGATCAGGATCTCGCCGCTTGCCGCGTCCGCATAGGGTTCGGTGAGCACGGCGCGTTCGGCGCGCTCGGCCAGCGCGTACCATGGCCGCTTGCGCGCGTCCCAGCCCGGCGGGTCCCAGCTCGGCGTATTGGTGATGCGGGCACCATCGCTGTCGAGCCCGCCGAAGATCAACAGGAACTGCTCGCGCAGCAGCGGCCGGTCGAACACACGCTGAATGTGGATGGCACTGAAGTCGGCATCGATGCTCTGCGCCGCCATGTCGATGAGCTGGAGCTTGGCGTTGAGCCAATGTTCGATCTGGCGTGCAAGGCCTGCGCCGGCCTCGCCGATGCTGGCCTCGGCCTGTGCACGCAGGCTGGCACGCACCTGTGCGACCTGCACGAACGACAGCATGCTCAGGGTGACGAACAGCACGAGCGCGCTGGCGATACCCACCTTGTACGATACCTTCATCGCGTTTCCTCCCTGCCCTCAGCCGGACGCGTCCGCCACTGCACTCAGCGCGCCGCCCTGGCTGCGGCATCCTGTGCCTGGACGACGGTCACCGCGATGACGTGGAACACGTCCTCGGCGCTGCAACCGCGTGACAGATCGTTGGCCGGCTTGGCCAGGCCCTGCAGCAACGGCCCGATGGCGACTGCGCCGCCGACGCGCTCGGCAAGCTTGTAGCCGATGTTGCCGGCCTCGAGATTGGGGAAGATCAGTACGTTGGCCCGCCCCTTCACCTGCGACTGGGGGAGCTTTCGATTCGCAATCTCGGCGACGATGGCGGCATCGAGCTGGACGTCGCCATCTATCGCCAGTCCAGGGCGCAGCGCCTTGACGCGCTCGGAAGCGGCAACGACCTTGTCCACCGCTGCATGCTTGGCGCTGCCGCTCGTGGAGAAGGACAACATCGCTACGCGCGGTTCCTCTCCGAGCAGGCTGCGGGCACTGTCGGACGCGGCCATTGCGATCTCGGCCAGCGCCTCGGCATCCGGATCGACCACCAGGCCGCAATCCGAGAAGATGAGCCCTCCCTTCAGACTGTGGAAGGGCTCGCACATCATCATCAGGAAGAAGCTCGACACAAGCTTGAACGCCGGGTCGGTACCGATCACCTGGATCGCGGTCCGCACCACGTCGGCGGTGGTGTGCACCGCGCCGGCCACCGAGCCGTCGGCATCGCCCATGCGCACCATGAGGTTGGCGAACACGAGCGGCTTGCGCACCTCCTCCGCAGCTGCCGCGCGCGTCATGCCCTTCTTCTCGCGCAGCCGGAACAGCTCCTCGGCATAGCCCTCGGCGAGAGGCGAATCGGCCGGGTCGATCAGGGTCATGCCGCTCAGGTCGATGGCCTCGTTCTCCGCCAGCTGGGTAATGCGGGCACGATCGCCGACCAGCAGGATGCGCGCAGTACCTTCGCGTGTCGCGCGCAGCCCGGCCTGCAGCACGCGTGGGTCGTCGCCTTCGCACAGCGCGATGCGCCCCGGATTGGCACGGGCGCGATCGATGATGCGATTGATAGCCTTCATGATTCTGGGTCCTCTGCATCCCGCCCTGCACACGCTCGAGCGGGAAAAGATGCCGGCCGCCAGGGCACGGGGCCCTGGCGCCGGCCAAGCTCAATCCCAGGGGGAGGGAGGAGTGGATTGAGCGGAGGAACCCGCCACGCCCGAGCTGGGCGCGGCGGGGGTTCGGAACCCCGGAGCGCTCAGACGTAGTCCTTGTACTTGTCGAGGAATCGCACCGGCTTGGAGAGCGCGTCACGACGGAACGGGTCGCCCAGCTCGCGCGTGCACATGATCTCGATGATCGTCGTCTTGCCGTGGTTCATCTGCAGGTCGATCGCCTTCTTCAGCGCCGGCCCCACGTCCTCCAGACGATCGACCGTGATGCCCTCGGCACCCATCGCGCGCGCGATCTCGGCAAAGCTCTGGTTGTCCAGCTCGCCAGCGACGAAGCGGCGGTTGTAGAAGTCCACCTGGTTCTTCTTCTCCGCACCCCACTGACGGTTGTGGAACACCACCGCGGTCACCGGAATGTTGTGGCGCACGCAGGTCATCGTCTCCATCAGGCTCATGCCCCAGGCACCGTCACCCGCGTACGACACCGCCGGACGGTGCGGCGCGGCCACCTTGGCACCGATGATGGTCGGGAAGGCGTAGCCGCAGTTGCCAAAGCTCATCGCCGCAAAGAAGCTCCTCGGCTTCTCGAAGCGCAGGTAGCTGTTGGCCACCGAGTTGATGTTGCCGATGTCGGTCGACACCATCACGTCCTCGGGCATCGCCTTCTCGAGCTCGCGCAGCACCTGGCGCGGGTGCAGGTACTCGCCGCCCGAGAACGGCTTCTCCTTGGCGTTCTCTTCGATCATGTCCAGGCTGAACGGGTCGCGCTCGTGCGTCCATTCGTCGAGCTCCTTCTCCCACGCGGCTTTCTCGGCGGCGATCTTCGCCGCGCGCTCGCCCTTGGTGGCGTCGCAGTCGAGCGCACGATTCGCGAGCCGCGCCGTTAGCGCCACCGCCGCCGCCTTGGCATCACCGCAGATGCCCACCGAGATCTTCTTCACCAGCCCGAGCATCTTGTTGTCCGCGTCGATCTGGATGATCTTCGCGTTCTTGGGCCAGTAGTCCATGCCGTGCTGCGGCAGCGTACCGAACGGGCCCAGGCGCGAACCCAGCGCCACCACCACGTCGGCCTGGCTGATCAGCTTCATCGCCGCCTTCGAGCCCTGGTAGCCCAGCGGGCCGCACCACAGCGGGTGGCTCGCCGGGAACGAGTCGTTGTGCAGGTAGCTGTTGACCACCGGCGCGCCCAGGCGCTCGGCCAGCGCCTTGCACTCCTCGATCGCGTCGGCCATCACCACGCCGCCGCCCGAGATGATCACCGGGAACTTGGCCTTGGCCAGCAGCTCGGCCGCTTCATTGAGGCTTTGCTCGCCGCCCGCGCCACGGTCCAGCCGCGCCGGCTTGGGGATCTCGCAGGTGATCTCGCCGTAGAAGTAGTCGCGCGGAATGTTCAGCTGCGTCGGGCCCATCTCGCTCATCGCCCGGTCAAAGCAGCGGCCGGTGTATTCGGCCATGCGCGCCGGGTGGGTGACGTGGCCCTGGTACTTGGTGAACTCCTGGAACATCGGCAGCTGCTTGCACTCCTGGAAGCCGCCCAGCCCCATCGTCATCGTGCCCGTCTCGGGGGTGATGATCACCACCGGGCTGTGCGCCCAGTAGGCCGCGCCGATCGCGGTCACGCAGTTGCTGATGCCCGGGCCGTTCTGGCCGATCACCACGCCGTGGCGGCCCGACACCCGCGAGTAGCCGTCGGCCATGTGGCCCGCGCCCTGCTCGTGCACCACCGGGATCAGCCGGATGCCGGCCGGCGCGAAAATGTCCATCGCGTCCATGAAGGCCGAGCCCATGATGCCGAACATGTCGGTGACGCCGTTGGACACCAGGGTTTCGACGAAGGCTTCGGAGGGGGTCATCTTGGTCGGGCCGCTGGCCACGCTGCGGCCGTCGGGGGTGGGCTGGCTCATGCTGTCTCCTGGGAGTTAGTTGAACGAAATCGGTACCAAACATTCCGATATCCGAGATACGTGAACGCACTCTAGGTCCAACACCCCAAAAGGTCAACATCAAATTCCAAAAAACGGTACGATACGTTCACTTTTCAGGAATATTTCGGAGAGGACACCATGACTGAGCTCCGTTCGAACCGCGCCGAGATCGCCAAGATCGATGGCGATACCCCCACCATGCGTTTGCTGGCGCTGCTCGAGGTCATTGCGGCCAAGGACCAGCTCGTGACGCTGCAGGGGCTCGTCGAGGAAACCGGCCTGCCCAAGCCGACCCTGCACCGCATGCTCCAGCAACTGGAGGCGGCAGGCATGCTCCAGCGCGACAGCGATGGGCGGCAGTACGGCACCGGCGCGCGCCTGCGCCGCCTCGCCGAGAACCTCCTCCTCAATGACACGATCCATGGGGCGCGCCACGCCGTGCTGCGGCAGCTCGTGGAAGAAGTGGGCGAAAGCTGCAACATCACCGCGTTGTCGGGAAGCGAGGTCTTGTATCTGGACCGCGTCGAGACAGCCGCCCCACTGCGCTTCTATCTGCACCCGGGCTCGCGGGTTCCGGCGCACTGCTCCGCAAGCGGCAAGCTGTTCCTGGCGCAGATGACGCCCGCCCAACGCCGCCGACTGCTCGCCAACGCGCCGCTGATGCAATACACGACGCGTACGCTCACCAACCTGAACGCCCTTGAAGCCGAAATCGAACAGGTGCGCGAGCTTGGCTATGCCTTCGACAACGAGGAGTTTCTGCCCGGCCTGTTCTGCATTGCCGTCCTTGTGCCCGCGCCCGAGGGGCGTTCGAACATGGGGATCGCCATGCAGGCCCCGATCATGCGGATGACCGAACGCAACGCTCTCGACTCCTTACCGGCGCTGCGCCGCGCGGCCTCGGCACTGGCGGCAATCGAAGCCGACAGCGCCGGTAGCTCGCAGGCCGAGTGCGCCTGAGTCAGAACCAGCACGTGGATCGGGGAGGCCAGGATGAGGATTGCGGTGCTCGGCGGCGGCGTCATCGGCATCAGCACTGCCTGGTACTTGCACAGCAAGGGCTTCGAGGTGACGGTCATAGATCGCCAACCCGATGCCGGCATGGAGACCAGCTATGCCAATGGCGGGCAGATCTCGGTGTCGCATGCCGAACCTTGGGCAAGCCCGCGTACGCCTTTGAAAGCCCTGTACTGGCTCGGTCGCGAAGACGCGCCACTGCGCTTCCGGCTGCGCGCCGACCGGGCACTGCTGAACTGGTCGGCGGCCTTCCTCCGCGAATGCCTGCCGTGGCGCACACGCGCCAACATTGGACGCATCGTGGAGTTGGCGCGCTACAGCCGCAGCGAACTACAGAGGCTGCGCGCCGCCTTTGCAGAGGATTGCCCGCTTGACTACGACCATCAGGAACGCGGGATCCTGCACTTCTACACCGACCGCCGGGAGTATGAGCACGCGCTGCGTGCGGCATCTGTCCTGCGCGACTTCGGTTGTGACCGGCGGCCAGTCGGGGTCGATGAGTGCATTGCGATCGAACCCGCGCTCGAGGGTGCCCGCAAGCTGCTGGTGGGCGGTGACTTCACCGCCGACGATGAGTCCGGGGATGCACATCGCTTCACCCGAAGCCTCGGCGAGCGCTGCCGGCGCGCCGGCGTGGCATTTCGCTTCGGCACCACGATCACGAACCTTGAGCGCACAGGGCAGCGCATTGCTGCTGCACGTACGCTTCAGGGCGAGCACATCGAAGCGGATGGTTTCATCGTCGCCACGGGCAGCGCCAGCCCACAGCTGCTGACGCCACTGGGCATTCGCGCACCCATTTATCCGGCCAAGGGCTACTCGGCGACGATTCCCCTCGCAGAAGATAGCGTTGCGCCGTTCACCAGCCTGACCGATGACGGCCACAAACTCGTGTTCTCGCGCCTGGGGAACTCGCTGCGGGTCGCCGGTACGGCCGAGTTCGACGGCTTCAACCTGCGCCCCAACCTCGTCCGCCAGGAGGCCATGATGCGCCGGGTGCACGAGCTGTTCCCTCAGCTCAGGCCCGCGGGCGCAGCAAAGACCTGGTGCGGGCTTCGACCAGCGACCCCGGGAGGCGTACCCCTCGTGGGCGCAACCCGCTACGAGAACCTGTGGCTGAACACCGGCCACGGCACACTCGGATGGACCATGGCCTGCGGATCGGCCGCCGCGCTGAGCGACCTGGTTGCGGGGCACGCACCCGCGGTGCATCTAGCTGAAGTTGCCTGAAAGGGCTCAAGCTGCGCAGCGCGCACGCCCCCCCCAGGCGGGGCGGCGTCAGACGTCCGGCGCGCCCTCGGTGGCCAAGGTATCGAGCGCGGCTTCCACCGTCACCTCCTCGGCCTCCAGCTCCACCGTCTGCAGCATCGGCTTGCCTGCCGGAGCCTGCAGCGCATGTTGGGCGCCGCTGAAGAGGTCGCGCTTGAGCGTCTCGATGGCTGCAACCCAGGCGGCAACCGGCTCGCACTCGGGCAGGAGTTCGCCATTGCGGCACACCGTGAGGCGCTTGCCTTCGAGCGCCAGCTGGACCCCGGGCAAGGGGCGGATTCGGACCGCATCGTCACTGCGCGCAGCAAAGCGCAGCATGGTCTCACGCTCGTCGTCGAGCAGATCGAGGATGAGCGCGGGCAAGGCGTAGATCGGCAGGTCGCCGGTGCGCAAGGGACCACGCTTGCCGTCGATGACCACGAGCGGAGTCGACACCAGGGTACGGAACATGGGGTCGTCGAACTGTGCGCGGTTCGGCGCGAGCAGGCCTGACTCGGCATAGCCGCCATGGTTCCAGCCCAGCGAAGGCAGATGGTCGCCGAACAGCACGATGATGGCGTCGGGGTCACGCCCGCGCAGTTCGCCGAGGAAGGCCATCAGCTCGCGCGACTTGTAATACACCGTGTTGGCATAAGCCTTGACCAGGGCGTTGTCGGTCCTGGTATCGATGACCTGCGGGCGCTGCGCGTTGAGCGGATAGTCGAGGTGGCCAAAATAGGTCAGCACATAGTTGAACACCGGCTGGCCATTACCGAGCTCAGGGCCGATGCGTTCGAGCACCTGGCGATAGAGCGACGCATCGCTGAGGAACTCGCGGTTCATGTCGTCGAGTTCGAAGTCGCGGTCGGACCAGTAGTGCTCGAAACCAATGCGTCGGTAGGCGTTGATGCGGTTCCAGAACGGCGCCGCATTCGGGTGCGAGGCGTAGCTGCGGTAGCCGGCCTCGCCCAGGTGACGCGGCAGGCAGGGCACGTCGCGCCGCAGCCGGCCTTCGAAGAAGACGGCATCGGTCATCACCGGGAAGCCGCACAAGGCCTCGAACTCGGCATTTGCAGTGTAGCCGCCGAACACCGGCGACATCACCTTGGCGTTGCCGGCAGCTTTCCACAGCTTGCGGAAGGCCGGATCGAGCGGGTCGGCCGACAGACCGGCCGCCTTGAGCGCCACCGGATCCCAGAAGGACTCGAGCACGATCATGTGCACATTGCGCCCGCCCCGTCCGTCACGACGGGCCGCGGCGCGCATGAAGGGGCTGGGCTGAGTCGCACCGAGCAGGGCGAGCGCGCCATCAACCTCGTCGGAGGCCGGTGCAGCCCCCCTGCGCGCAAGGTTGCGCGCCGCCTCCTGCACCAGATGAATGGGCAGGCCGCGCATCTCATAGTTGCCGCGCTGGTTCCACACCCAGTCGCCAAAGCGGGCATCCATCCAGCTCGTGACCACGGCCGGCTGGGCAACGATCATCCAGACGCCCGCGGCCACCGCGGCCACGGTGCCCCAGGCGCGCGGACGGCGCCAGGCGAACATCCAGGCCAGAGCCCCCAGCGGCAACGCGAGCATCGCCACGCTGCCCCAAAGCTGCCAGCCTTCCAGCAACAAAAAGAGATTTCTTGCCGCGACGAAGTCGTCGGGCATGACCGGGCCGCCCAGCACCGCAAGTTTGAGCGCATTACCTACCGTAAACGCAGAGAACAGCACGGCCATCGCCACGCCGAAGCGCGCGACGCTGCGCGCCATCAGGAACAGCAGGCCGCCGATCAGCAGGTGTGCGGAGAGGTCACGCAGCCAGGCGTCCGGACGCGGCGCCACATCCAGGAAATGGGCGCTGGCCCATTGTGCGAGCGCATACCAGGCGGCCACCAGGCCCAACGCATAGCCCCACTCGCGCACGTGACGAAGCCCTGCGCGCGGACGCGTGACGCCGACAGCGGGAGACTGCGCCGCTGACTGTGACTCGGACCTGGCGGGGGAACGGCTTGCGGACGTGGGCACGGCGGCACTCCGGATGAAAATCGGGAGTGAGGATAATACGCGTGTAACAATCGTCTGTTATCGAACGCGTCCGCTTTTCCCCGCAATGCAACAACGCAAATTGCGACAAGTCTTTGCGACCCGCAGCCGCCCACTCACGGTCTCAGCAACGGGAAGCGACGAACTGCAGCGCAAGTCCGTAGCCCTGAGTGCCGAAGCCGGCCATCACCGCCTCGGCAACATCCGACAAGTACGAGTGGTGACGGAAGGGCTCGCGCTTGTGCACGTTCGAGATATGCACCTCGACGAAGGGGATCGCCACCCCGGCAAGCGCATCGCGGATCGCCACGCTGGTATGCGTGTAGGCACCCGGGTTGATCAGCACCCAGGCGACGCCCTCGCCACGCGCGGCATGGATGCGATCGACAATCGCGCCTTCATGGTTGCTCTGGAAGCACAGCACCTCGACGCCCAGCGCCTCGCCCTGCTCCTGCAGGCCGCGCTCGACATCGGCAAGGGTGGTGGCGCCGTAGATCTCGGGCTCGCGCGTACCGAGCAGGTTTAGGTTGGGGCCGTTGATGACGAGAACCTTGGGCATGGGGCAGGACTCCGCAAAACACAGTCGTAAAAAAGGCGGCCCGCAGACCGCCTTTCGCGAATCGCTTCAGCGCAGAGGATATCAGCGCGGCAGCAGGCTCTCACCCATCAGGAACTCATCGACTGCGCGGGCGCACTGGCGACCTTCCCTGATTGCCCAAACGACCAGCGACTGGCCACGGCGCATGTCGCCGGCGGCGAATACCTTGGGCACGTTGGTGGTGTAGCAGCCTTCACCGTCGGTGGTCGCCTTGGCGTTGCCGCGCGCGTCCTTGTCGACACCGAAGGCCTCGAGCACACCGCCCACCGGCTGGGTGAAGCCCATGGCGAACAGCACGAGGTCGGCCTTGATCTCGAACTCGGAGCCCGGCACCTCGGACATCCTGCCGTCCTTCCACTCCAGGCGACAGGCCTTGAGCGCCTTGACCTTGCCGTTCTTGCCGATGAACTCCTTGGTCGCAACAGCGAAGTCGCGCTCGCAGCCTTCCTCGTGCGAGGAGGAGGTGCGCAGCTTGGTCGGCCAGTACGGCCACACCAGCGGCTTGTTCTCCTGCTCGGGCGGCATCGGCATCAGCTCGAACTGGGTCACGCTCGCCGCGCCGTGGCGGTTCGAGGTTCCGACACAATCGGAACCGGTGTCACCGCCGCCGATCACCACCACGTGCTTGCCCTTGGCCGAGATCGGGTTGGGCTTGTCGCCGGCGACCTGCTTGTTCTGCGGGATGAGGAACTCGAGCGCGTAATGCACGCCACCGAGCTCGCGCCCCGGCACCGGCAGGTCGCGCGGCACTTCGGCGCCGCCTGCCAGCACCACGGCATCGAAGTCCTTCTGCAGTTGCTCGGCGCTGATGACTTCCTTGGCATCATTGACGATGCCGGCCGGCATGTCCTTCGCGGCGACGAGCACACCGGTGCGGAAGCGCACGCCCTCGGCCTGCATCTGCTCGACACGGCGGTCGATCAGGCCCTTCTCCATCTTGAAGTCGGGGATGCCATAGCGCAGCAGGCCGCCGATGCGGTCGTTCTTCTCGAACACGGTGACGTCATGGCCGGCGCGTGCCAGCTGCTGCGCAGCCGCCAAGCCCGCCGGGCCGGAACCGACCACCGCAACCTTCTTGCCGGTCCGGGTTTCGGGCGGCAGCGGCAACACCCAGCCTTCTTCCCAGGCCTTGTCGATGATGGCGTGCTCGATCGACTTGATGCCCACCGCGTCGGTGTTGATGTTCAGCGTGCACGCGGCCTCGCAGGGCGCGGGGCAGATACGGCCGGTGAACTCGGGGAAGTTGTTGGTCGAGTGCAGCACCTCGATCGCCTCGCGCCAGTGGCCGCGATACACGAGGTCGTTCCAGTCCGGAATGATGTTGTTGACCGGGCAGCCGTTGTTGCAGAACGGAATACCACAGTCCATGCAACGCGCGCCCTGGACCGATGCCTGCTCGTCGGTCAGGCGCAGGACGAACTCCTTGTAGGTCTTCAGGCGCTTGTCGACCGGCTCGTAGGCCTCTGACAGACGCTGATGCTCCAGAAATCCAGTGGGCTTGCCCATTTATGCGGCCTCCTTCTCTGCTTCACGCGCCTCGGCCATCTCGGCCAGCGCGCGACGGTACTCATGCGGGAACACCTTGACGAACTTCTTCCGCCAGGTGGCCCAGTTGTTCAGGATCTCGCGGGCGCGCACGCTGCCGGCGAAGCGGACATGGCGCTCGATCAGGCCCTTGAGGATGAGCTCGTCGCCCATCGTCAGGTGGTCGATGTCGACACGGCCATGGGATTCGAGATCGTCACCCGACTCCGAGCCCTTGCGCGCAGCGATCTCGTCGGGCAGCGGCTCGAGCGCAACCTGCGCCATGTTGCAGCGCTGCTCGAAAGTGCCGTCCTCGTCGAGCACGTAGGCCACGCCGCCCGACATGCCGGCGGCGAAGTTGCGGCCGGTCTGGCCGAGCACGACCACGGTGCCGCCGGTCATGTACTCGCAGCCATGGTCACCCACGCCTTCCACCACCGCAGTGGCGCCGGAGTTGCGCACTGCGAAGCGCTCGCCGGCAACGCCGGCGAAGTACACCTCACCCTCGGTGGCGCCATAGAGCACGGTGTTGCCGACGATGATGTTCTCCGGCGTGCTGCCGCGGAACTCGGCCTTCGGACGCACGACGATGCGCCCACCCGACAGCCCCTTGCCGACGTAGTCGTTACCCTCGCCCACCAGCTCGAGCGTCACGCCACGTGCCAGGAAGGCGCCGAAGCTCTGGCCCGCGGTGCCGTTGAGGCGGATGTGGATGGTGTCGTTGGGCAGGCCGGCGTGGCCGTAGCGCGCCGCAACCTGTCCGGAGAGCATGGCACCGACCGTGCGGTTGATGTTGCGCACCGGCAGGTCGATGTTGACCTTCTCGCCCTTCTCGAGCGCCGGCTTGGCAAGTGCGATCAGCTGCTGGTCGAGCGCGCCCTCGAGGCCGTGGTCCTGGGTCTCGGTGTGCAGTCGCGGCACTTCGGCCGGCACCGGCGGCAGGTAGAAGATGCGCGAGTAGTCCAGCCCTTGTGCCTTCCAGTGCGCGATGCCCTGCTTCATGTCGAGCAGGTCGGCACGGCCGATGAGCTCGTCGAACTTGCGCACGCCGAGCTGGGCCATCAGCTCGCGCACTTCTTCGGCGACAAAGAAGAAGTAGTTGACGACGTGCTCGGGCTGGCCCTGGAAGCGCGCGCGCAGCACCGGATCCTGGGTGGCGACGCCAACCGGGCAGGTGTTGAGGTGGCACTTGCGCATCATGATGCAGCCTTCGACGACCAGCGGCGCGGTGGCGAAGCCGAACTCGTCGGCGCCGAGCAGCGCGCCGACGACGACGTCGCGACCGGTCTTGATCTGACCGTCGACCTGGAGGCGGATGCGCGAACGCAGCCGGTTGAGCACCAGCGTCTGCTGGGTCTCGGCCAGACCGAGCTCCCACGGCGAACCGGCGTGCTTGATCGAGCTCCACGGCGAGGCGCCAGTGCCGCCGTCATGGCCGGCGACGACGATGTGGTCGGCCTTAGCCTTGGCCACGCCTGCGGCCACCGTGCCGATGCCGATCTCGGACACCAGCTTGACCGAGATGCTCGCAACCGGGTTGGCGTTCTTGAGGTCGTGGATGAGCTGGGCCAGGTCTTCGATCGAATAGATGTCATGGTGCGGCGGCGGCGAGATGAGGCCGACGCCGGGCACCGAGTGGCGCAGGAAGCCAATGTACTCCGAGACCTTGTGACCGGGCAGCTGGCCCCCTTCGCCGGGCTTCGCGCCCTGGGCCATCTTGATCTGGATCTGGTCGGCGTTGACCAGGTACTCGGTGGTGACGCCGAAGCGGCCCGAGGCCACCTGCTTGATCGCCGAGCGCAGCGAGTCGCCAGCCTTGAGCTCGAGGTCGCGCGCAATGCGCTTCTCACCGATCACCTGCGACAGGCGGATGGCCTCGGTCAGCGGCTTGAAGCGCATCGGGTCTTCGCCGCCCTCGCCGGTGTTCGACTTGCCGCCGATGCGGTTCATTGCCACCGCGAGGGTGGTATGGGCTTCGGTGGAAATCGAGCCGAGCGACATGGCGCCGGTGGCAAAGCGTTTGACGATTTCCTTGGCGGGTTCGACCTCGTCCAGCGGCACCGGGGTGGCCGCAGTCTTGAACTCGAACAGGCCGCGCAGCGTCATGTGGCGCTTGCCCTGGTCGTTGATGATCTTGGCGTATTCCTTGTAGGTGTCGGCCTTGCCCGAGCGCGTGGCGTGCTGCAGCTTGGCGATCGCGTCCGGCGTCCACATGTGCTCTTCGCCGCGGATGCGGAAGGCGTACTCACCACCGGCATCGAGCATGTCGTGCAGTACCGGGTCGGCCGAGAACGCGGCTTTGTGCAGACGGATGGCCTCTTCCATCACCTCGAACACGCCGATACCCTCCACCTGGCTGGTGGTGCCGGTGAAGTACTTGTCGAGCAGTGCCTGCTTGAGGCCGACGGCCTCGAAGATCTGCGCGCCGGTGTAGGACATGTAGGTCGAGATGCCCATCTTGGACATGACCTTCATCAGGCCCTTGCCGACCGCCTTGACGAAATGCTTGACGTACTTGGCGGCGGCTTCGGCATCGCCCGCCATGTGCTCGAGCGTCTCGAGCGCGAGGTAGGGATGGATCGCCTCGGCGCCGTAGCCGGCGAGCACCGCGAAGTGGTGTACCTCGCGCGCAGAGCCGGTCTCGACCACCAGGCCGGTGCGCGTGCGCAGGCCCTTCTCCACCAGGTGCTGGTGGATCGCGGACAAGGCCAGCAGCGCCGGAATGGCGACGCGGTCGGCGGCCAGCTTGCGGTCGGACACGATCAGGATGTTGGTACCGCCCAGCACAGCGTTTTCGGCGTCGGCACAGAGCGAAGCCAGGCGCGCCTCCACGCCTTCGTTGCCCCACTCGGCCGGATAGCAGATATCAAGTTCGGCCGAGCGGAACTTGTTCTGCGTGTAGCGCGCGATGTTGCGGATCTTGGCCATGCCGGCGAAGTCGAGCACGGGCTGGCTGACCTCGAGGCGGAACGGCGGGTTGATCTCGTTGATCTCGAGCAGGTTCGGACGCGGGCCGATGAAGGACACCAGCGACATCACCATCTGCTCGCGGATCGGGTCGATCGGCGGGTTGGTGACCTGTGCGAAGAGCTGACGGAAGTAGTTGTACAGCGGCTTGTTCTTGGAGGACAACACCGCCAGCGGCGAGTCGTTGCCCATCGAGCCAGTGCCTTCCTCGCCACTCTTGCCCATCGGCTCGAGGATGAACTTGATGTCCTCCTGGGTGTAGCCGAAAGCCTGCTGACGGTCGAGCAGCGGCTCGACGCGCTCCGCAGCAGCGGCGGCGTCGACTACCGCAGGCGCCTCCAGCGTGTCGAGCTTGATGTTGATGCGGCGCAGCCAGTCGGCGTAGGGGCGAGCGTGGGCAAGCGACTCCTTGATCTCCTGATCGCCGATGATGCGACCCTGCTCCATGTCGATCAGGAACATCTTGCCCGGCTGCAAGCGCCACTTCTTGACGATCTTGCTGTCAGGGATGGGCAGCACGCCGGACTCGGAGGCCATGACGACCAGGTCGTCGTCGGTAACCAGATAGCGCGCCGGACGCAGGCCGTTGCGGTCGAGGGTGGCGCCGATCTGGCGGCCGTCCGTGAAGGCGACCGCAGCGGGACCGTCCCACGGCTCCATCATCGCCGCGTGGTACTCGTAGAAGGCACGGCGCTTCTCGTCCATCTGCGTGTGCGACTCCCAGGCCTCCGGGATCATCATCATCATCGCGTGGGCGAGCGAATAACCGCTCATCACCAGCAGTTCGAGCGCGTTGTCGAACGACGCCGAGTCGGACTGACCGGGGTAGATCAGCGGCCAGATCTTCTGCAGATCGTCGCCAAGCAGCGGCGAATGCACGCCCTTCTCGCGCGCGCGCATCCAGTTGTAGTTGCCGCGCAGGGTGTTGATCTCGCCGTTGTGGGCGATGTAGCGGAACGGGTGGGCGAGGTTCCACTTCGGGAAGGTGTTGGTCGAGAAACGCTGGTGCACCAGGGCCAGCGCCGAGTTCGCACGCGGATCGACCAGGTCCAGGTAGTACTCGCCGACCTGGTTCGCGAGCAGCAGGCCCTTGTAGTTCACAGTGCGTGCCGACATCGACACCATGTAGAACTCCTTGCCGTGCTTGAGCTGCAACGCGCCAATGGCATTGGCGGCGCGGCGGCGCACAACGTAGAGCTTGCGCTCCAGCGCTTCGGTGACCATGACGTCGGCACCGCGGCCAATGAAGATCTGGCGGATCACCGGCTCCTTGGCCTTCACCGTCGGCGACATCGGCATGTCGTGATTGACCGGGACGTCGCGCCAGCCGAGCACGACCTGCCCTTCAGCCACCACCGCACGCTCGATCTCTTCTTCACAGGCCAGGCGGGAGGCGGCTTCCTTGGGCATGAACACCATGCCGACGCCGTACTCGCCGGGCAGCGGCAGGGTCACGCCCTGGGCGGCCATCTGTTCGCGGTAGAGCTGGTCGGGGATCTGGATCAGGATGCCGGCACCGTCGCCCTGCAGGGGGTCGGCACCAACCGCACCGCGGTGGTCGAGGTTCTTCAGGATTTCGAGGCCCTGCAGAATGATGTCATGACGTTTCTCGCCCTTGATGTGGGCGATGAAACCCACGCCACAGGCATCATGTTCGTTGGCGGGGTCGTACAGACCCTGCTTTTGGGGCTGATCCATCTTCTTTTCCTCAAACGACACGCAAGATCACGCGCAGGAGCCCAGGGAGGCCAGTCGGACCGGAGTCAGGTCCGATAAAACCGAACGCGCACAAAAAAGCCGGGCGCGCGCGCACCGGCTTTGTGATTTGCACCAACTTGGTGCAAAAACAGCTTTTGGATGACCAGGCCGATTGGGCAAATAGCCCGCATGCACCATTTTGGACACCGCCACCAGACAGGCTGTTGACGAAAAAAACTATACGCCCGCAAAACGCTGGGTTCAAGAATTTTTTTGCACTGCGGCAGCGATCTGGAGCAAGGTATTCCCGCGCGCCATTGGGCAGGTGCATGTGGCACGAATCAGTGGATCTCGCCAACGGCGAACAAGCGCCGATGCTCCTTCATGGCGTAGCGGTCGGTCATGCCCGCGATATAGTCGGCGATGGCCCGCGCCTTGTCATCGCGCGCCATCGCCTGGTACTGCGGCGGCAGGATGTGCGGATCGTCCATGAAGGCGGCAAACAGATCGCTGACGATGCGGCGCGCCTTGTTCGTCATGCGCAGCACCTGGTAGTGGCGGTAAAGGTTCTCGCGCAGGAAGGCCTTGAGTTCGCGCAGTTGCACCAGCAGCGCCTCGGAATACGCCACCAGGCGGGGCGCGCGACGAACGTCGTCGAGCGAGGCGACACCGGCTGAGGCGACGTTGGCGCGCGTTTGCTCGAGCAGATCGATGACCATCAGATGGATCATCCGGCGCACGGTCTCGTTGATCAGCTTGCGTCCCGCCAGCCCGGGCCAGCGCGCCTCGACTTCGCGACGCTGCGCGGCGAACAGAGCGACCTCTTCGAGCTGTTCGAGCGTGATCAGACCCGAGCGCAGCCCATCGTCCACATCGTGGTTGTTGTAGGCGATCTCGTCGGCAAGATTGGCGAGCTGGGCCTCGAGCGAGGGCTGGGTTCCTTCGAGGAAGCGCCGACCGACATCGCCCAGGCGTTCGGCATTGGCGCGCGAGCAGTGCTTGAGGATGCCCTCGCGGGTCTCGAACATGAGGTTCAGGCCGTCAAAGGCGGCATAGCGGTCCTCGAGTACGTCCACCGTGCGCAACGACTGCAGGTTGTGCTCGAAACCGCCGTGGTCGCGCATGCAGGCATTGAGCGCCTCCTGGCCGGCATGGCCGAAAGGCGTGTGGCCAAGATCGTGGGCAAGCGCGATGGATTCGGCGAGATCCTCGTTAAGCCCAAGCTGGCGGGCGATGCCACGGGTGATCTGCGCCACCTCGATACTGTGAGTAAGGCGGGTTCGAAACAGGTCGCCCTCGTGATTCACAAACACCTGGGTCTTGTACTCGAGGCGACGAAACGCAGTGGAATGCACGATACGATCACGGTCGCGCTGGAACTGACCGCGCGCCACCGGCACGGGTTCGTCGTGGGCACGGCCACGCGAGTTGTGTTCGGTGACCGCGTACGGCGCAAGCTGCAGCATCGGCATCTCCTCTGTTCAGACTCGCAACGCGCAAGCGCTCAGCGGCAGCGCGCCTCGATGGCGGCGGCGATATCGGTCTGCTGCGCATCGCCGTGGATCACCGCACGCCCCAGCTCACGCAGCAGCACGAGGCGCAGGCGCCCCGCCTCCACCTTCTTGTCGTGCGCCATGAGCTCGAGATAGCGCTCAGCCCCGAGCAGCGGCCCCCACACAGGCAGCCGCGCACGCTCGAACAGCGCGCCAACTCGCGCGACCTCGGCATCGCCCAGCCAACCGAGACGACGCGACAACTCCGCTGCCATCATGGTGCCGGCAGCCACCGCCTCGCCATGAAGCCATTCGCCATAGCCAAGGCCGGTCTCGATCGCATGGCCGAAAGTGTGGCCGAGGTTCAGCAGCGCGCGCTCGCCCTGCTCAGTCTCATCCGCAGCCACCACCTCGGCCTTGTTGCGGCAGGAACGCTCGATCGCATACGCCAGCGCATCGGCGTCGCGCGCCACCAGGCGCTCAAGGTTCTGCTCAAGCCAGGCGAGGAACTCGGGGTCGCGAATCAGCCCGTACTTGATGACCTCGGCCAGGCCTGCAGAGAGCTCGCGATCAGGCAGCGTGGCCAGCGTATCGATGTCGGCCAGCACCAGGCGGGGCTGGTAGAAGGCGCCGATCATGTTCTTGCCGAGTGGATGATTGATCGCCGTCTTGCCGCCCACCGAGGAGTCGACCTGGGCCAGCAGCGTGGTCGGCACCTGGATGAAGGGCATGCCGCGCTGGTAGCAGGCAGCGGCGAAGCCCCCCATGTCGCCCACGACCCCCCCCCC